>NZ_JBEOPQ010000022.1:0-71710 GCF_040310285.1 Pseudomonas sp. HY2-MNA-CIBAN-0224
CCGGCAGGCGCCGTGACCGTCCAGCGGTTGTAAGAAGCGCCCACTCCTCGCGATTTTTTAAACATTAAAAGATCGCGAGGCAAGCTCGCTCCTACAAAGAAAAGGCATAAAAAAACGGTGCTCACGGGGCACCGTTTTTTTATTCACGTCGCAGCGAACACCTTGTTACTGATCACTCAGTAGTAGGCGTTTTCTTTCTGCGAGTGGTCGGTCACGTCGCGCACACCCTTAAGCTCGGGCACGCGCTCAAGCAAGGTGCGCTCAATGCCTTCGCGCAGGGTCACGTCTGCCTGGCCGCAGCCCTGGCAGCCACCACCGAACTTGAGCACGGCAATACCGTCTTCAACCACTTCGATCAGGCTGACCTGGCCACCGTGGCTCGCCAAACCGGGATTGATCTCGGTTTGCAGGTAGTAGTTGATACGCTCGTTGATCGGGCTATCAGCGTTAACCATCGGCACTTTGGCGTTCGGCGCCTTGATGGTCAGTTGGCCACCCATGCGGTCTGTGGCGTAGTCCACCACCGCATCTTCAAGGAACGCTTCGCTGAACGAATCGATCCAGGCCGTGAAACTCTTCAGGCCAATGGCAGTATCTTCAGGCTTCACTTCATTGGGCTTGCAGTAGGCTATACAGGTTTCAGCGTACTGGGTGCCCGGCTGGGTGATAAAGACGCGGATGCCGATACCCGGGGTGTTCTGCTTGGACAGCAGATCAGCCAAGTAATCGTGGGCGGCGTCGGTAATCGTTATGGCGCTCATGGAATCTCCTCGCAGACATGGGGGGCAGTTTACGCCAATCGGCGCGCCTGACAAAGTCCTAGTGTTTTTGTCAGGCAATCTGCCCTCTCTTGTTAAATTATTACCGGCCGCATTACAGGTTTTCGTAGCGATTCATGTCCAAAACACCCGCTTCAACCGGATCGGTCTCATTGATGTACTCGCCAATATCATGGAAGTACTGCCAAAACTGCGGGTTGCTGCGGCGAACGCCCCAACGCTCGACGATGGCCTCAAAGGTTTTCTGATCTTTGGATTGCTCCATGGCTTCAACAAACGCCTCAACATCAGCCGCCGGAATGTTGAACATGAAGTTCGGGTAACTGCTGAGCACTCCCGGGAAAATAGTCAGCGTGTCCAGCCCGGGTTGCAGGCGGTAGGCCTCGCCGAGCATAAAGGCCACGTTGCTGTGGGCGCGGTTGCGCAACATGCTGTACATCTCGCGGTCACCGTTGTTGCCTTCAATGCGCAGCATGGTCGCTTCTGGCAATTGATTGATGACCGCCAGCCCCGCTGCCGGACGCGCAGTCAAGCGGCTGAGTGATTGCTCGGCGAACTGGAACTCCTGTGCAATATCAGGTCGCGAGCAATAAGCGCCGGTGCAACGGTTGATCGGATCCGGGTTGGCATTCAAGGTGCCAGCGCGGTCAATCAACTTGAGAGCAAAGTCACGCTTTGGATCAGTCGGGTCGAGGATCATGCCGGTTGGCGTGCTGGTGTCGATTTTTTCGTAATCCAGCCACATCTTGATCTTGCCGCTGTTCTGGTACCAGTCACTGAGAATGCTGGCGCGCGAGTCTGCCGGCATCAGGCGCAAAAAGTTGGCCTCAGCACCGTTACGGATCAAGTCAAAGTACAACCGCGTCTGAGCCTGATGCGAGACGTTGCCGAACACATCAAAATTGACCGCCAATTGATAGTAGGTGCGCTCCAGTAACGGGAAGTCGAACAACCACATTGTCTGCGGCACTTCACCGATCAAGCCCTTGGTGACACTGGCGCTGTCAAAGTGCCGGAAGATCGTCAGCAGCGCATTGTCATTGCCCGCCCACAGGGTTGCCCAGCTGGGAGGTGGCATGTCAGCGTAAGCATCTTGACGCAGTTTTACGTATTCATTGCGCTTGTCACGGAAGCTGTGCCACAGCGAAAGAACACTGCCGACGTCATCGTTCTGCCCCGGCATCGCCAGCAACGGCGTTGCTTCGCCCCGATAGGCCGCATCGGTGATATAGCGGTCATGGGCAGGCTCCTGGAACAGCGCCCAGAAGTTGTCACGGATCACGTCCGTGGCAATTTGCCCGCGGCACACCGGCCCGCGAATAAAGGTGCGCACAAAGTACTCGGCGTTATCGAGCATGAACTGATAACGCGCCACGGCCGGGATCGCTTCAAAGGTTTCAAACGGGTTGGCGCGGCTGCGCGGCCCGTAACCCGGCAGCGAAGTGGCATGCCAGTCGCCGCTATAAAACAGCTGCTTGACCCGCTCAAGTTTTTGCTTGCCCATCGGGTAAGTGATGTGGGTTTTGTGCACGATCACGCCTTGTACCGGCATTAACCGGTAATAGAACGTGGTGCCCGGATCATCATTTGGACGGCGGGTGGCGATCAGGTCAATCGGTTGGCCGCTCGGCGTGCGCGAACGCACCCACTGGAAGAAATGCCCTGGCACGCCGTTGTCAAAATACGTATGGGCGAGGAACAAGTGTTCGAACAGCCAGCGCCCGACCAACGCCTCTGTTGAGCCCGGACGATTGAGCAGCGCTTCCCATTCGGCAATCTGCGCCGCTTCACCTGCGCTTGGCTTGATAGCGTGCTGGTCAACCGGTGCGCCTTGCTTGAGCCAGGTCTGCACGGTTTGGTATTGCTTGTCGGTGAGGCCGGTGACGGCCAGGGGCATGCCTTCTTTAGGGTGTTTTTGGGCGTAGGCATCGAACTCGCCCGGCGCGGGGCATGAGTTATCTCGGTTCAGCCCCAGGACGATTTCTTCTGGCAACTTGGCATTGGGCGTCAGCGGGGTGTTATGGCCCAGCTCAAGCATCCGCTCCATCAAGGCCGCTTGCGCGCCTTGCGCATCGAGCACCGAGTAAAAACCTTTGCGGCGCCACTCATCCGGGCCGCTGGCATCGTAGAAAATCCGCGTGGGTGCAACCGGTGTAGTGCGGTCCCCTTTATAGACAGGCACTTTACTGGCGCCACGGGTTGCCCCCTCGGCACTGCCCAGGTTGAGCTGGCAGGCTGCGTCGTTGCACGCATGGCAGGCAACGCATTTTTCGGTAAGGATCGGCTGTATGTCCCGTGTGTAGGATATAGCCGGACTCGCCAGCGGGGCTTGTCCCAGCGCTGTACTACACACCACCAGCGTCACGGCGCCGGTGAGTAGGCGAAAAAACATGTGCCATTGTCCTGATATTGAAATGTCGCGATTCTACCCGTGCTACACGCCTTTCAACATGAGCTGAATTCATGCAAATCTTCCGGCGCTCAAATTAGGCGCAGGTTTGTTATGATTTGCCATCTTTTGCATGGCTCTAACAGGTAGTCCTATGTCTGACCGCAGCGCTCGTATTCAAGCACTTCAGCAAGCCCTCAAAGAGCGCATTCTGATTCTCGATGGCGGCATGGGTACTATGATCCAAAGCTACCGCCTTGAGGAACACGACTATCGTGGCACGCGTTTTGCCGATTGGCCGAGCGACGTCAAAGGCAACAACGACCTTTTGGTCATCACTCGCCCGGATGTCATTGGCTCGATTGAAAAAGCCTACCTGGATGCCGGTGCCGACATTCTCGAAACCAACACCTTTAACGCCACTCAGGTTTCCCAAGCCGACTACGGCATGCAGGCCCTCGCCTACGAGCTAAACGTAGAAGGTGCCCGGCTTGCGCGCAAGGTGGCCGACGCCAAGACCCTCGAAACCCCGGACAAACCGCGTTTCGTTGCGGGCGTGCTCGGCCCGACCAGCCGTACCTGTTCGCTGTCGCCAGACGTCAACAACCCCGGCTACCGCAACGTTACCTTCGATGAACTGGTGGAAAACTATACCGAGGCTACCAAGGGCCTGATCGAAGGCGGCGCCGACCTGATCCTGATCGAGACCATTTTCGACACCTTGAATGCCAAGGCCGCGATCTTCGCCGTGCAAGGCGTGTTCGAAGAGCTGGGCTTTGAGCTACCGATCATGATCTCCGGCACCATTACCGATGCTTCCGGGCGCACGCTGTCGGGCCAGACCACCGAAGCGTTCTGGAACTCTGTGAGCCATGCCAAGCCGATTTCGGTGGGCTTGAACTGCGCACTGGGCGCCAGCGAACTGCGCCCTTACCTCGAAGAGTTGTCGAACAAAGCCGACACCCACGTCTCGGCTCACCCCAACGCGGGTTTGCCAAACGAATTCGGCGAGTACGATGAACTGCCGGCACAAACCGCCAAGGTGATTGAAGAGTTCGCCCAAAGCGGCTTTTTGAACATTGTCGGCGGCTGCTGCGGTACCACGCCGGGCCACATCCAGGCCATCGCCAATGCTGTGGCCGGTTACGCGCCGCGCCAGATCCCGGACATCCCGAAGGCTTGCCGCCTGTCAGGCCTTGAGCCGTTCACCATTGATCGCAGTTCGTTGTTCGTCAACGTCGGCGAACGTACCAACATCACCGGTTCTGCGCGCTTTGCCCGCCTGATCCGCGAAGAGAACTACACCGAGGCGCTGGAAGTCGCCCTGCAACAAGTTGAAGCCGGTGCGCAGATCATCGACATCAACATGGATGAAGGCATGCTGGATTCGAAGAAGGCGATGATCACCTTCCTCAATCTGATTGCCGGCGAGCCGGATATCTCCCGCGTTCCGATCATGATCGACTCCTCCAAGTGGGACGTGATCGAAGCGGGCCTCAAGTGCATTCAGGGCAAAGGCATCGTCAACTCGATCAGCATGAAAGAAGGCGTCGAGCAGTTCATCCACCATGCCAAACTGTGCAAGCGCTACGGCGCGGCAGTGGTGGTGATGGCATTTGACGAAGCGGGCCAAGCTGATACCGAAGCACGCAAAAAAGAGATCTGCAAACGCTCCTACGACATTCTGGTCAATGAAGTCGGCTTCCCGCCACAAGACATCATCTTCGACCCGAACATCTTCGCCGTGGCCACCGGTATTGAAGAACACAACAACTATGCGGTGGACTTCATCAACGCCTGCGCCTACATCTGCGACGAACTGCCGTATGCCCTGACCTCGGGCGGTGTGTCCAACGTGTCGTTCTCGTTCCGTGGCAACAACCCGGTGCGCGAGGCGATCCACTCGGTGTTCCTGCTGTACGCCATTCGCAGCGGCCTGACCATGGGTATCGTTAACGCCGGGCAACTGGAGATCTACGACCAGATCCCAGTTGAACTGCGCGATGCCGTCGAAGACGTGGTGCTCAACCGCACCCCGGAGGCCACGGACAACCTGTTGGCGATTGCCGACCAGTACAAAGGCGATGGCAGCGTCAAGGAGGCCGAGACCGAAGAATGGCGCAACTGGGACGTCAACAAGCGTCTGGAGCACGCACTGGTCAAGGGCATCACCACCCACATCGTCGAAGACACCGAAGAATCGCGCCTGTCCTTCAGCCGCCCGATTGAAGTGATTGAAGGCCCGCTGATGTCGGGCATGAACATCGTCGGCGACCTGTTTGGCGCGGGCAAAATGTTCTTGCCGCAGGTAGTGAAGTCCGCCCGCGTGATGAAACAGGCGGTGGCCCACCTGATTCCGTTTATCGAACTGGAAAAAGGCGACAAGCCCGAAGCCAAAGGCAAGATTCTGATGGCCACGGTGAAAGGCGATGTGCATGACATCGGCAAGAACATCGTGGGTGTGGTGCTGGGTTGTAACGGATACGACATCGTTGACCTGGGCGTTATGGTGCCTGCGGAAAAAATCCTGCAAGTGGCCAAAGAACAGAAATGCGACATCATCGGCTTGTCCGGCTTGATTACCCCATCGCTGGATGAAATGGTGCACGTGGCCCGTGAAATGCAGCGCCAGGACTTCCATCTGCCGCTGATGATCGGCGGTGCCACGACCTCCAAGGCGCACACTGCGGTCAAGATCGAACCCAAGTATCAAAATGATGCCGTGGTTTACGTCACCGACGCCTCACGGGCCGTGGGCGTGGCTACCCAACTGCTGTCCAAGGAACTCAAGGCCGGTTTTGTCGAGAAAACCCGCGAAGAATACGTTGAGGTGCGCGAACGTACGGCAAACCGCAGCGCCCGCACTGAACGCTTGAGCTATGCCGCATCGATTGCCAAGAAGCCGCAGTTCGACTGGGCCACCTACCAGCCGGTGAAACCGACGTTCACGGGCGCCAAGGTGCTGGACAATATCGACCTCAAAGTACTGGCTGAGTACATCGACTGGACGCCGTTCTTTATCTCTTGGGACCTGGCCGGCAAGTTCCCGCGCATCCTCGACGACGAAGTGGTCGGCGAAGCGGCAAGAGCGTTGTACGCCGACGCGCAAGAGATGCTGAAAAAGCTGATTGATGAAAAGCTGATCAGTGCGCGGGCGGTCTTTGGTTTCTGGCCTGCCAACCAGGTTAACGATGACGATCTGGAGCTCTACGGTGACGACGGCAAGCCTTTGGCCAAGCTGCATCACCTGCGCCAACAAATCATCAAGACCGATGGCAAACCAAACTTCTCGCTGGCCGACTTTGTTGCGCCAAAAGACAGCGGTGTGATCGACTACGTGGGCGGCTTTATCACCACCGCGGGGATCGGCGCCGAAGAAGTGGCCAAGGCCTACCAGGATGCTGGCGACGACTACAACTCGATCATGGTCAAGGCCCTGGCCGACCGTTTGGCCGAGGCCTGCGCCGAGTGGCTGCACCAACAAGTACGGACAAACTACTGGGGCTATGCCAAGGATGAGCACCTGGACAACGAGGCCTTGATCAAAGAGCAGTACAGCGGCATCCGCCCTGCTCCTGGATACCCGGCGTGCCCGGACCACACTGAAAAAGCGACGTTGTTTGCCTTGCTGGACCCTGAAGCACAAGAAATGCGTGCAGGCCAGAGCGGCGTGTTCCTGACCGAGCACTACGCAATGTTCCCGGCAGCAGCGGTGAGCGGCTGGTACTTCGCGCACCCGCAAGCGCAGTACTTTGCTGTAGGTAAAGTCGATAAGGACCAGATCGACAGCTACACCGCGCGTAAAGGTCAGGACCTGAACGTGACCGAACGCTGGCTGGCACCTAACCTCGGCTACGACAACTAAGTGACAGACCTTCTGTAGCCGCTGCCGCAGGCTGCGATAAGGGCCGCAGGACCTTCGCTTTTATTCAAAAGCGGGGTCGCTGCGCAACCCATCGCAGCCTGCGGCAGCGGCTACAGGGTTGCTTACCGTTTAACCGGCGTGCGCATGGTGACGAATTCTTCAGCCGCCGTCGGGTGGACGCCGATGGTTTCGTCAAAATGCTGTTTGGTTGCACCGGCTTTCAAGGCAATCGCCAATCCCTGCACGATCTCCCCCGCCTCCGGGCCTACCATGTGGCAGCCCAGCACTTTATCGGTGTCGGCATCGACCACCAGTTTCATAAACGTACGTTCCTGACACTCGGTCAGGGTCAGTTTCATTGGGCGGAAGCTGCTCTCGAATATCTGCACCTTGTGCCCGTCTTCGATGGCCTGCTCTTCGCTCAGCCCCACCGTACCGATGTTCGGCAAGCTGAACACCGCTGTCGGGATCATGCGGTAATCCACGGGGCGATACTGCTCAGGCTTGAACAGACGACGCGCAACCGCCATGCCTTCGGCCAGGGCCACTGGCGTGAGTTGCACACGGCCAATTACGTCACCAATCGCCAGAATCGACGGCTCGGTGCTTTGGTACAGATCATCGACTTGCACAAAGCCGCGCTTGTCGAGTTTGACCCCGGTATTTTCCAGCCCGAGGTTGTCGAGCATCGGGCGCCGCCCCGTCGCATAGAACACGCAATCGGCTTCCAGCTCACGGCCGTCTTTGAGGGTGGCCTTGAGGCTGCCATCTGCCTGTTTGTCGATGCGTGCAATGTCTGCGTTGAACTGCACGTCCATCCCGCGCTTGGTCAGCTCTTCATGCAGGTGTTTGCGCACAGCGCCGTCAAAGCCACGCAGGAACATGTCGCCGCGGTACAACAACGAGGTCTGGGCGCCCAGGCCGTGGAAGATCCCGGCGAACTCCACGGCGATGTAGCCGCCGCCCACCACCAGCACGCGCTTGGGCAGTTCTTTAAGGAAGAACGCTTCGTTGGAGCTGATTGCCAGCTCATGCCCCGGAATCTCCGGGATCTGCGGCCAGCCGCCCGTTGCGATCAGGATATGTTTGGCCGTATGACGCTGGCCATTGACTTCAACCTCGTTGGGCCCGGTCAGTTTGGCGTGACCTTCCATCAGGGTGACGCCACTGTTGACCAGCAGGTTGCGGTAAATAC
Organism: Pseudomonas sp. HY2-MNA-CIBAN-0224; assembly: GCF_040310285.1. Lineage (NCBI taxonomy): Bacteria > Pseudomonadati > Pseudomonadota > Gammaproteobacteria > Pseudomonadales > Pseudomonadaceae > Pseudomonas > Pseudomonas sp. HY2-MNA-CIBAN-0224. Next base: position 8,229 of record NZ_JBEOPQ010000022.1, read on the forward strand.
CGTTGAGGCGGTGGATTTCGCGATCTTTGTTGGCGATCAGGGTCGCCCAGTCAAAATTCGCTTCACCCAGGCTCCAGCCAAAGCCGGAGGCTTGCTCGAAGTCTTCGGCGAAGTGCGCACCGTACACCAGCAGCTTTTTCGGCACGCAGCCCACGTTCACGCAGGTACCGCCCAGATAACGGCTTTCTGCTACCGCCACTTTGGCCCCAAAACCCGCAGCAAAGCGCGCAGCACGCACACCACCGGAACCCGCACCAATTACAAACAAATCAAATTCGTAGGCCATTTCTCTCTCCTAGGCAGGCCATCAGCATAATCGCTCCAACGCGATTGACCAGCGCCGACGGTTAACGCGAGGCAAATAAACGACAAAGCCACCCGAAGGTGGCTTTGTCTTGCAACGTTCTACATGAAGGCTCTGTTAGTAAGCCTTGCCGGTTTTGTAGAAGTTTTCGAAGCAGAAGTTGGTTGCTTCGATGTAGCCTTCAGCACCACCGCAGTCGAAACGCTTGCCTTTGAATTTGTAGGCAATCACGCAACCGTTTTGCGCCTGTTTCATCAGGGCGTCGGTGATCTGGATCTCGCCACCTTTACCCGGCTCGGTCTGCTTGATCAGGTCGAAGATGTCCGGAGTCAGGATGTAGCGGCCGATGATGGCCAGGTTCGATGGCGCGTCTTCCGGTGCTGGTTTTTCAACCATGTTGCGCACGCGGTACAGGTCATCACCAATCAGGTCGCCAGCGATTACGCCGTACTTGTTGGTTTCTTGCGGGTCAACTTCCTGGATCGCGATGATGGTGCAACGGTACTGATTGTACAGTTTGACCATCTGCGTCAGTACGCCGTCGCCTTCCAGGTTTACGCACAGGTCATCTGCCAGTACCACGGCAAACGGCTCGTCGCCGATCAGCGGGCGGCCAGTCAAAATGGCGTGGCCCAGGCCTTTCATTTCGGTTTGACGGGTGTACGAGAACGAACACTGATCCAGCAGGCGACGGATGCCTACCAGGTATTTTTCTTTGTCAGTGCCCTTGATCTGGTTTTCCAGCTCATAGCTGATGTCGAAGTGGTCTTCCAGTGCGCGTTTGCCACGTCCTGTGACGATAGAAATTTCATTCAAGCCAGCGTCCAGTGCTTCTTCAACCCCGTACTGGATCAGTGGCTTGTTCACCACCGGCAGCATTTCTTTTGGCATGGCCTTGGTCGCTGGCAAAAAGCGAGTGCCGTAACCGGCTGCTGGGAACAAGCATTTCTTGATCATATGAGTCCTTAAAAGGGCTGTACGTTCGAATTTTGGCGCAGTCTAATCAGGCGGCATCGACGTTACAATGCCCCGAATAGCAAACTGATGCCAACCTAGATGAATTTTTAGCCAACAAGTTCATTAATTACTTATTTTTCAACTACTCATCGACTGAGTGAAGCGGTTAACACGTTGGCATCTGCTACAGGCAGATTGCGGCCAAACGCCATATCACGAGGCCAACGTCCTCGATTGGCGGTATTATTGCCGCCGTTTTCGATTCTTAAAGGTCTCAGCTTCGATGTCAGCCACAAAAAGCGTCAACGGTTACCTGATAAAAAATGTCAGTTCAAAAGAATGGTGGATGATCGCTCCATCAGGTGAACCCGTCGCGGGCCCATTCCCCTCGGAAAAAGCCGCGATCGAGGTTGCCGAAGTCTTTGAAGACCTCGCCGGGCCAGCGCCACGAGGCCGCAGCAAGGATTGAGCATAGATGCTTCTGCCGCCTGAGGGCGGCAGCCTTGTTTACTGGGTACCGACACCTATCAACACGCCATTAATGGTCTGCCCGTAAGCATTCACACCATCATTAGCGTGGTACTTAAGGCGGGTTTTCTCGACCGAGCCTTCAACCAGACGCGGATCCTGCGGCCGCTCATGGGTATTGATGTAGGCAGCCACATCCCACGCTTGTTCATCGCTCAAACTGTTGGCCTTGCCCAGTGGCATGTTGTGTTTGATAAATGAGGCGGCGGTGTTGATCCGGTGCATACCGGCCCCCCAGTTGTAAGACTCCTTGCCCCACAGCGGCGGCATCACGTAATCAGCGCCAACCTTCTGCCCCTGGCCATTATCGCCATGACAGAGCGCACACTGGTCCTTGTAGACCGCTGCGCCGCGTGCCAGATCGTAGCCCCCGGCGGGCTGCGCGACATCCGGATAACCACGCCCCGGCAACTCGACACCCACCGGGGCTTTGGTCGATAACCAGTAGGCATACACCGACAATGCGGTGATCTCACGACTGTCGGCCGCTGGGGGCGTGCCGCCATTCATGCTGAACTGAAAACAGCCCTGCAAGCGCTCGGCAAAGGTGTTGACCTTGTCGTTCTTCTTTCGATAGGCCGGGTACATCGGGTAAGCGCCCCATAGCGGCGCAGAGTTGGCCATGCGGCCCTGCTCCAGGTGGCAGTTGGTACAGTTCAAGCCATTGCCCACGAACTGCGGGGCTTGACGCTTGGTATCGACAAACAGGGCATAACCGTCTTTAACCATTTTTCCGTAAGCGTTATCCGGCAGTTCGCTTTCCAGCGGCGGCTGGAAGTACTCCGGGCCGTGGCCACTCACCGGTGGGGTTTTGATCTGGCTCTGATCGTCCATGGCGATCGTCGTGGCCAGGGCGACAGGGCTTAACAGCATCGACAGCGCGCAAGCAGGCATCATGCGTTTCATGGCGTGACCTCCTTGTGGCCTACGGTTGAGAAATACTCGGCCACGGCTTTGACTTCGTCTTCACTCATGGCCTTGGCGATATGGCCCATCAAGTCGTTGGGGTCATTCTGGCGCGAGCCATCGCGCCAGGCATTCAACTGCGCCACCAGGTACATCGCAGGCTGATTGGCCAGTGGCGGGAAAGCACTGCCCACCCCTGCCCCGCCCGGCCCATGACAACTCACGCACTCAGGGATTTGCCTATTCCAGGCACCACGCAATGCCAGTGTTTCCCCCACGCCTTCAGGCATGCTGCTGCGGTTGATCGGCGGGACCGGCGGCGCCGGCATAGCAGCAATTGCCTGGGTGACCGAAGCAATTTCATCGTCAGTCAAGGCCTTGGCCAGCGGCTGCATCACTGGACTGACCCGTTTGCCAGTTTGGAAGTCGTGCAACTGTTTGCTCAGGTAGTCAGCAGAAATACCGGCTAATCGCGGAAAACCTGCAGGTGCCAGCCCCATACCATCTGCGCCGTGGCAAGCCACACACGCCAGGGCGCCGGGCTGTGCCCCGCCCTGCAGATAAATGTTGGCAGAGGTTTGCGCCTGTACGCTGTTGAGCGTGAGCAGCACCATGGCGCCCAACAGCGTTCGGTTAAGTGGAATCATGACCAGCTCCATTATTGTTATAAGTTTAGGCCTAAAAAATATAAGCCTTATGGAGCGTAGGGGAATTCCTACTGAGTCACAACTAACCGGCAAAAGAACCCGGCAAACAGGCATAAAAAAACCTGACGCTGCCTTGAGCCGCTGCCAGGTTTTACGAGGAACGCGGGCCGTTCAGGTGCCTGCGTTATTCTCCAGAAATACAATGCGTGGCTGACTGACGGATGTCCCCCGGGCGAACCGGCACATTGGACATGCTTTCATATAGCTTGATGCTGCTGCCGCCTGAACGCTCTTCGATATCAATGACCGCCGTTGGATTGGAGGTCAGCTTTTGCGGCACGATAACCCTCAGCCCATCTTTGTGCGGCTCGATCTGTGGGTCGTTTCGAGTTTTGGACAACTGTTGCACCAGGCATTGGGCATAGGCATCCGGTTTTTTGCCTGAAATAACATTCAGAGTAGGAATCGTGTGCTCGATATCCGTCACTGAAGCACAGCCACCCAACGCCAGCATCGCCACCAAAACGCCCCACTTCATACAATTCCTCCGTTAAAGACCCTAAGACAGTAAATCTTTAACTTTGCTCCCTGATGTCAGGGAATAAGTTTTCAACAGTGGCCAATTATCTGCCTTTTACGTCAGACTCGCCTGAACCACGGCATAATAAGCGCCTTTAGACCCAAGCTTGGACTAAAGCACGTGCTATCGTGCTGATTTTTTTGGCAAAAGCCCCCTTTTTGGAGCCCACATGAAGTTCATTCACCAGCGCGAGCACCTTAACGAAGACGACATTGTCGTTATCGAGTGTTCCCAGCCCTGTAATATCCGCCTGATGAGCGATGCACACTTTCGCAGTTTCAAGAATGGCGGGCGCCACTCTTATCACGGCGGCGCTTTCAAAGACTTCCCGGCTCGCATCACCGCGCCAAGCACCGGTTTCTGGAACATTACTATCGATACGGTAACCACCCGTGCCATCAGCGTGACCCGCAAGCCTTCGTTTAAGCCTACGATCAAGATCGTACGTCGCTCAACCTCCAAGCTGCGCTAAGCCTGACACCTCTAATAGACAGGAAATACTGTGGACACCGTTAAATACGTCATCAAGTACAAGCTCAGCGACGAACGCCGCTTTGACTTTGCCCAGCTCAAAACTGGCAGCGAAGAAGAAGCACGCGAAGCGCTGAAAAAGCTCCACGGTGATACCGAGGTATTTACCGACATCAAGGTCAGCAAGGCGCTCTAAGCCTGATGACGTTCGACCTGTTTGGCGAAGAAGACCTGCAGCAGCCCGCCCGGATTGAACGCATCGGGGCTCAGGCGTTTGTACTTCGCGGGTTCGCCCTGCCGTGGGTCGAGGCACTGTTAAGCGCTCTTGAGGGCGTGTTGCAGCAATCGCCCTTCAGGCACATGCAAACCCCCGGCGGTTTTACCATGTCGGCCCGTTTGAGCAGTTGCGGTGATTTGGGCTGGACCTCGGACAGCCACGGCTACCGCTACAGCCCTGTTGACCCCGTCAGCGCGACAGCCTGGCCGCTGATGCCAGAGGCCTTTTTCGACATCGCCGCTGGCGCTGCAAGCGCGGCTGGTTTTGCAGGTTTTGTACCTGATGCAGGGCTGATTAATACCTATAGTCCCGGCGCAAAAATGTCCCTGCATCAGGACAAAAACGAACGTTCTTACGATGCCCCTATCGTCTCGATTTCTCTGGGCCTGCCTGCGATCTTCCAATTTGGCGGTTTTCAGCGCAGTGACCCGGCGCAGCGGATCTCTCTGTTACATGGCGATGTGGTGGTGTGGGGCGGCGTTGATCGCTTGCGTTTCCATGGCGTACTGCCGATAAAACCGGGCAACCATCCAGAGTTGGGCGAGCAGCGCATCAATATCACCCTGCGCAAGGCAGGCTGAGGCATAGCACAGGGCTATATATTTTTTTATATACCGTCTATCTTCCTCTAGCCCGCCCAAAACCGACCCAACAATCCGGGCAGCTCACGCTTCTAAAGGAATGGAGTTACGCCATGAATCTTCGCGCTCGACACTTTGCTCCCTCCGCGCTTGCGGCACTGATTGGATGTTTCGCGTTTACTTCAGCGCAGGCCGATGACGTTCAGGTAGCCGTCGCGGCCAACTTCACCGCGCCGATTCAGGCCATCGCCAAAGACTTTGAAAAAGACACCGGGCACAAAGTGATCGCTGCTTATGGCGCCACAGGCCAGTTCTACACCCAGATCAAAAATGGCGCCCCGTTTGAAGTCTTCCTGGCAGCCGATGACAGCACGCCAGAAAAACTCGAAAAAGAAGGCGATATCATCCCAGGCTCACGCTTTACCTACGCCATCGGCACGCTGGCGCTGTGGTCAGCCAAAGACGACTACATCAACGGCACTGACGAAGTGCTGAAGCAAAACCAGTTCAAACACCTGTCTATCGCCAACCCTAAAGCAGCCCCTTACGGCCTCGCGGCGACGCAAGTGCTGGCAAAATTGGGACTGACTGACGCAGTAAAAGGCAAGATTGTTGAAGGTCAGAACATCACCCAGGCCTATCAATTCGTCTCGACGGGCAATGCCGAGCTGGGTTTTGTCGCCCTGTCGCAGATTTATAAAGATGGCAAAGTCAGTGAAGGTTCCGCCTGGCTGGTGCCAGAAGCCTTGCACGATCCGATCAAACAGGACGCGGTGATCCTGAAAAAGGGTGAGAACAATCCCGCAGCCAAAGCCCTGGCTGAATACCTGAAAGGCCCTAAAGCGGCGGCCATTATCAAATCCTACGGTTATCAGCTGTAAATGCCGCTCTCGAGTGCTGACTTTGCGGCCATCTGGCTGACCCTGAAGCTGGCGTCACTGACCACGGTCATTCTGCTGCTGGTCGGCACTCCGATCGCCCTGTGGCTCGCGCATACCCGCTCACGGCTGCGCGGCCCTATTGGCGCTATCGTGGCCTTGCCGCTGGTGTTGCCGCCCACCGTCATCGGTTTTTATCTGTTACTGGCGATGGGCCCACATGGCTATGTCGGGCAGCTCACCCAGGCCATGGGGCTGGGAACGCTGACCTTCAGTTTTGCCGGGCTGGTGATCGGCTCAGTGATTTATTCGATGCCCTTTGTCGTTCAGCCTTTGCAGAACGCATTCACTGCCATTGGTCCCCGACCACTGGAAGTTGCCGCCACGTTGCGGGCCAATCCATGGGATTGTTTTTTCACCGTGGTGCTACCGCTCGCACGCCCCGGCTTTATCACTGCGGCGATTCTGGGCTTTGCTCACACGGTCGGTGAATTTGGGGTGGTGCTAATGATTGGCGGCAATATCCCGGAAAAAACCCGCGTGGTTTCCGTGCAAATCTACGACCACGTTGAAGCACTGGAATATGCCCAGGCGCACTGGTTGGCAGGCGCCATGGTGGTGTTTTCATTTCTGGTGCTGTTGGCACTGTACTCAAGTCGTAAATCTCAAAGCACCTGGAGTTGAACATGAGTTCGCACATCACTGTTCGGCTGCAGCTCAGCTATTCCGGTTTTTCGCTGGACCTGGACGTGCAGTTGCCCGGTAAAGGGGTGACGGCTTTGTTTGGTCACTCGGGGTCTGGCAAAACCACCTGCCTGCGCTGTATCGCGGGTCTGGAGCGTGCTGAACACGCCTTCGTGCAGATCAATGATGAAGTCTGGCAAGACAGCCACAACAAGCTGTTTGTCCCGGTTCATAAGCGTTCATTGGGGTATATCTTTCAAGAGGCCAGCCTGTTCCCGCACCTCTCGGTGCGCGCCAACCTAGAATTCGGCCTGCGCCGTATCCCGCGCCAGGCACAGCGAGTAGAACTGGCCCATGCGGCCGACCTGCTGGGCATCACTCATCTGCTGGATCGTGCCCCCAATCACTTGTCGGGCGGCGAGCGTCAGCGGGTCGGTATTGCCCGCGCCCTGTTGACCAGTCCCAAACTGTTGCTGATGGACGAGCCGCTCGCCGCACTCGACAGCCAGCGCAAGGCCGAGATCCTGCCCTACCTTGAGCGCCTGCATGCCGAACTGGATATACCGGTGCTGTATGTGAGCCACTCACAGGACGAAGTCGCGCGTCTGGCTGACCACATTGTGCTTCTGAGCGAAGGCAAAGCTCTGGCCAGCGGGCCTATCGGTGAGATTCTGGCCAGACTTGATCTACCGCTGTCTCAAGGTGATGACGCAGGCGTGGTGATCGAAGGAACGGTGTGTGCTTACGATGCGCAGTATCAATTGCTGACCCTGCAACTGCCAAACAGTACTCAATGCTTGCGCGTTGCCCATGCGCCACTGGGGGTAGGTCAGGCCTTACGGGTAAAGGTGCAAGCCCGCGACATCAGCCTGAGCCTCAATCGCAGTGAACACAGCAGTATCCTCAATAGCCTGCAAGCCACTGTCATCAGCGAAACAGCGGCAGACAATCAAGCCCATGTGCTGGTGCGTGTGGACATCGACGGCAGCGCCCTGCTGGCCCGTATTACCCGCTATTCACGTGACCAGCTTGACCTGCAGCCGGGGCAAAGCATCTGGCTGCAGATCAAATCTGTTGCGGTTTTAGCTTGACTGCTTGAGCTCTTCACGGCGGCGGACATTGAAGTAACGCACCGTGGTAATACCCAAGCCCAACAAACCACCGAGGAATAAGCCCAGTAAAATGGTCAGGGCTTTTTTCGGTTTGAGTGCGCTGACAGGCGTCTGAGCCTTACGGTCGATACTGACCAGACCCAAGGTGCTCATGTCGGTATTCAAGTTGCCGAGGCGGACGATCTCTGCACGCAAAGGCTCGATATTTTTAAGGTAAACATCTTCATTGGCGCGCTTGCCGAGTAGTTCAACCTCGCGATTGACCTCCAGCAATTTCAGCTGTTTATCGATCTCCAGAACCCTTCGATCTGTAAAGTCATCGGAAGTCCGCTTGAGCAACACCGCGCGCTCAGCTTGCAGGGCTTGAGTACCCAAAAAGTACAGCGGCGTATCCTGGGAGGTGATGTCCGTGCGGATCACCCGTGACCCGCCGGTAGCACTCTCGCCCATGGCATAAGGTGTGGTCGGCCGGGAAATGCCCAACGTAGTGGCAATGCTAATGGCTTCATTTAGCTGATCAATACGCGCTTCACGCATAGCCTTGAGTTGCAGGCGCAGGGCCTGCAATTCGTCCTTCAGAGTAGCGCGCTTTAACTCATCGTCTTCTTCAAGCGTTGCAATCTTGGCTTCTTTATCTGACTGGTAGCCCAATCGCGCGGCACTGATCTTTTCTCTCAGCTCTTTCTGACGGTTATTAATAATAGTCTTGAGATCAGAAGTGATTTGCGCACGCTGAATATCGATTGCGTAGGCAACAAACCCATTGATGATATCGACGCCCAGGACCGACTTGGGATAGGTCAGCTCAAGCTTGATGGACGGGCTCAAGGCATCAGCGTTTTTAACGCCGACTTGAGTCAGGTTGATCGAGTCCCGGTTAAACACCTCAAAACTTTGTTCAAGCGTCATGCCGTCTTTTTCAAGCGGCTTGAACAAATCCTTGTGGCTGCGGAAGAAGCTCAGGCGCGTTTCATAGGAATCCAGTGCCGCACCGACTTTCAACAGCGCTTCATTCGGTGGGAGCTTGTAGACCTCTGAGCGGTTCAAGGCATCCAGTTCATTAATTTCTGCTGGGCGCAGCACTGTGCTTGCCTGATAAATCGGCTGCACAACCAAGACATAACCCAGTGCAATGGCGCCAGCAATTGCTGAAGTAGTCGCAATAAACTTCTTTTGATGCCAAAAAAAAGAGAACAGGTCGACCAAGTCAATGTCGGGGCTGGAGGCTTTAGGCCGCAGATGTTCGGTGTTTTTCAAAAATAGGCGCCTTGTGAGTAGTACATCTAGGTCCGCTGGCCTCTTCGAACGAGGCATGAAAGAGCTGACCAAAACAGGGTAAACGTCTGACAGATACTTGTACGAAAAGATCCCAATCCATAAGAATCAAGCACATACGATGACAAAATCAAGTAACTCGAAACCACAGACTGCGTACTTTTTGTAGCGATGGCTCATAGCTTTTTGTTTTATAAGCAATTTTTTTACGTCAAAAAAGGAATATTCCTACAGTGCACAACGATTTGTCATCTAAAACCTGTGAACACACCAACACGGTATCTTTCAGCGCTCTGTGTAATGATTGCCATCACCAAAAAGCACGCCTACGTGTGGGGTTACAAGAAGCATGGATATTTTTCAGGCGATGCGAGTGTTCGTTCGCGTAGTCGAGACAGGCAGTTTTACCGCAGCGGCTCAGGCGCTGGGCTATTCAACCGCGCAAACCTCTCGTTTGCTGTCTGAACTGGAATCTTCACTACAAGCACGTTTGTTGCAGCGCAGCACCCGTCGCCTGGCCCTGACCGAAGTCGGCATGCGCTATCTGGAACGTTGTCGGCTGATTCTCGGAGAAATTGAAGACGCCAATGCTGAAGCCGGAGGGGCGCACCTGATACCTCGTGGCCATTTGCGCGTGCAATCCACCACGGGCATCGGGATTCAGTTGCTGGCCCCCTTGGTCGCCAGGTACGCCGAGCTGTACCCGCAGGTGAATGTCGACTTGACCCTGTCGCAACGCCAGCCCGATCTGTTTGAGGAAGGCCACGACGTGGTCATTACCTTGTCAGCTCAGTTGCCCGATTCCGAGTTGGTGGGCCAGGAGTTGGGGCGCATTTACAGCGTGCTCAGTGCAGCCCCTTCCTACCTGGAAAAACAGGGTATCCCGCAAACCCCGGAACAACTGAGCGAGCATCGCTGCCTGCACCTTGTCGACCCTTTGTTCACCGACAGCTGGACGTTCCGTGATGAACAGGGTGAGCGTTCGATTCGTCCGGGTGAAGTGTTTCGGGTCAACGTTGCCGAGGCCATGGCCAAAGCTGCCGAAGCGGGGCTGGGTGTCTGTCTGATGCCGGACTACGTGAGCGTGGCGTCCTACCTCAGCGGCTCATTGGTCCGCCTGCTGCCGCATTACCGCCTGCATGAAAAAAGCATCTATGCGCTCTACCCTTCGCGCCGCTTTCTGGATGCGAAAGTTAAAACGTGGGTCGAGTTCTTGAAAAAAGAAATCCCGAAGATGCTGCAAGAACACCAGGCCATCGTCGATGACCCGGCGCATTGGGCTTGAGCCCCCTTCACATTAACGCCGGAAACACCGCTGCGCAGGCTCGTCAGGGATTTACGGTTATCCACGTTGCTGACTGGCCGCCAGCAAGTTTTTTTCAAAGTAGACGCGGTCAAAACCAGCTTCTGAGCGACGTCCGACTTCTACGTACCCTAGCCGCGGGTAGATTGCCAAATTGGCGGTCATTTTGGCATTGGTATACAGGCTCACGCTGCCAAGCCCTTGGCTTAACGCCGTCGCTTCGCAAAATTGCACCAGCGCCTTGCCGATCCCCTTACCCTGCCCCGCTGTTGAAACCGCAACGTTTTCAAGAAACATGTGCTGATCAACGGAAAAGAACACTATGAATCCTTGAAAATCGCCTTGTCCATTCACGCAAACATGCACCTGCCTCTCTGCAATCTGCGCGGCAAAATCAGCCAACATCGGCGCAGGTTTGCGTCCTATGTTAGCCACATATTGCGAATAGGCCTGTTCGGCACAGGCGCGAATTGCAGCTTCGTCGCTGGCAAGCGCTGGTCGGATGAGTTGGGGTGGGGTCATGGCAAATCCTTCAAATTGATTAAACCAAATCAGTTAAAAGCACCCACGTTACCTGTGCCGAGTGTCTTTCATACAATGCGATAAGCACAACGCCTTGCCCCCAGCTGGATGTGCTCCACGCGCTCAACTTTCGCCTGTAGCACCTGCTCGAACACCTGCAATTCTGCCCGGCAAAACCCTTGGCATGCGGTGGCGGCCGCGCAGATCGGGCAGTGGTTTTCAACCAATATCAGGGCGCCATCCGGTTGCTCGCTACATTGGGCCATGTAGCCTTCGCGGCTGCGTAACTGTGCCAGTCGTTCTACCCGCGCTTTAAGGCCCACCACACCTTGCATTTCGCGCTCATACAGCGCCTGCGTCTGACGCTCACGGACATCGATCAAACGCTCAATCGCGTCTTCACCAAAGGTTTCGCGCACGGTCTGCAACAGCTGCACCGTCAGTTCTGAATGCGTATCCGGAAAACGCGCATGCCCCGCTGCGGTCAAGTGCCAGACCTGCGTCGGGCGCCCGACACCGCGCACCTCTGCCTTGGCCTCTGCCAAACCGCTGGCCGCCAGCTTGACCAATTGTTGTCGTGCCGCCTCCCCGGTGGTGCCCAAATACTCGCCCGCATCACTGGCCAGTTGTGGCCCGCGTGTTTTGAGCAGATGTAAAAGGCGATCCGCCGGAGATGACGACGCCGAATATTCCAAGTCATTTCTTGACAAAATAAAGAGCCCCACAGCAATATTCAAAGCAATTGCTTGGCAAATTAACCCAACCCTACGTTTCATGCAATTCGCCGAGCGTTCACAGGCAGTCGCCGTACAAGGAAACATCCATGCAAGCCCAAGACAGCAGTTGGGGAGAATTACTCCTCGGCAAGAACGCCACCCGCTCCATCGCCCTCTCGGGTGGCATTGCGCTCTATGCCACCAACACTTATATCGCCACGACGATTTTGCCCTCGGTGGTCGCCGAAATCGGCGGGTTGGAACTCTATGCCTGGAGCACCACGCTGTACGTGGTGGCGTCTATCCTGGGCTCTGCACTGACGTCCAAATTGCTCCAGCACACCGGCCCGCGCCTGGCGTATACCCTCGCCACCTTGATATTTATGGTCGGCGTGCTGATCTGCGCATTGGCGCCGAGCATGCCGGTGATGCTCGCGGGGCGCTTGATTCAAGGACTGGGCGGTGGCGTGCTGCTGGCCTTGTGTTACTCGATGATTCAACTGGTGTTTGAAGAGCGTCTGTGGCCGCGGGCCATGGCACTGGTGTCGGGTATGTGGGGTGTCGCGACCTTGGTCGGGCCTGCGGTGGGGGGTGTATTTGCCGAAATGGATGCCTGGCGCATGGCCTTTGGCGTGATGGTTCCGGTGAGTCTTGCCTATATCGCCTTGACTCACCGCGCCTTGCCGCCCCGCGACAGTGAAGCCGTTGCGTCTACGCGCCTGCCGGTTGTGCAACTGGTGCTGCTGGCCGCTGCCGTGCTGGCGGTGTGTGCAGGCAGTGTCTCGTCGCTGCCAAGCTGGAACGTGCTGGGTATCGCCGTCTGCGCGGTACTGGTATTCATGCTGATCCGTTACGAATCCAGCGCCTCGGTACGCCTGCTGCCCAAAGACGCGTTCAGGTTCAGTACCCCGCTTTGCGCGCTTTACGCGACCACTTGCCTGCTGGTGATCGGGATGAGCAGCGAGATTTTCATGCCGTATTTTCTGCAGCACTTGCATGGTCAGTCGCCGTTGGCTGCCGGCTACATGACAGCGTTGATGGCGGCGGGCTGGACCGTCTCGGAAATCCTCAGCTCCGGCTGGACAGGTCGAGGCCCACAGCGCGCCATCCTTGCGGGGCCGCTATTTATCGTGATTGGCCTGGTGATGCTGGCAATTACCACGCCCATGGCGAGCTTGGGTGAATGGATGCAACTGGCGCCGATCTGTCTCGGACTGTTCCTGGTGGGATTTGGCATCGGCCTGGGCTGGCCGCACCTGCTGACGCGTATCTTGCAGGTGGCGTCGGAACAAGACAAAGACACTGCTGCAGCCTCGATCACCACATTGCAATTATTCGCCATGGCCATGGGCGCTGCATTGGCCGGGGTGATTTCCAACGTAGCGGGCATTAATGACGCGACGGGCAATACCGGCATCGCCAATGCGGCACTGTGGTTGTTCGGACTGTTTACCGTGGCACCAGTGTTGGCGCTGGTTATGGCGCGGCGGGCTGTTCGCAGTTGATGGATGCTTAAAAAATCGTTCAGATCTGCAGGAGGGCCCTGCACGGGTAGCATTGTTTTGTGGGAGCGGGCTTGCTCGCGATGGGGTCGACAAGGTGTCACAGATACACCGAGTTGCCTGCATCGCGAGCAAGCCCGCTCCCACAGGGGGATGAAGTGCGTCCAGCAGTCTGCGAAAAGTCACTAAATACGCATACAATTGCCAGCACCTCCGCACTTAAGGCAAGCCGGTCAATTCATGGCGCTCGACCCTCTCACGTTATTGACCCTGACCATCGCGCTGGCCGCTGCCGCCGCACTCTATCTGGCCATTGAATGGCGCAGCGTGCGCGAATCCTCGCTGCTGTTGTGGAGTGCAGGTTTTGCCACCATCGCCATAGGCTCATCCCTGGCGCTGTTACGCAGTATCGGACTGCTGCTCATCGGTATCTGGTTCGCCAACGGCTTGCTGGTGGTGGCCCACTGGTTGTTTCTGCTGGGTGTTGCGCGCTTCACACAAGTGCGTTTGTCGCGCAGTTGGTACCTTATTTTTGCGATCTGGCCCGTACTGTTGCTCATCCCGAATGAGCCGTCATGGTCCAGAGTCATGTTGCTGGTCAATTCGCTGTTGGTCGCGCTCCTGGCACTCAAGGCCAGCTGGTTGTTGCGCCCCCACGGCAAGTCGTTGAGCGTGGGCGCCGTGCAGTTACGTTATGTACTGCTGATTCACGGGGTGTTTTATCTCATCAAAGCGCTGATCGCAGTGCTTCCGGGCGAGTTTATTGATTTGGCCGCGTTTCGCGGCGAGATCATTCAGATCTCGTTGGTAGAAGGCGCAATGGCAATCATGCTGATCGCCTTGTCGATGACCGGAACCGAACGCTACCGGCGCGAAAAACAGATCGCCCGCCTCGCCGCCCGCGATCCATTGACCGCCCTGTACAACCGCCGCGCCCTCGAAATGCGCGCGCCGCCCTTACTGAACGGGGTATCAGCCGCACGACCTGGTGCATTGCTGCTGATCGACATCGACAACTTCAAACTGATCAACGACCTGTTTGGCCATACAGCAGGCGACCGGCTATTGATCTCCCTGAGCGAAATGATTCGTGCGGTACTGCCCAAAGACGCACTGGCAGCCCGGCTGGGCGGCGATGAATTCGTGATCCTGTTGAGCAACGCCTCAAGCGAGCGCATTGAAGCACTGGCCAGCGCCCTGCGCGAACCGTTTTACCTCGCCACCTCACAAACCTTCGTCACCCCACAAGCGGTGACACTGAGTATTGGCGCAGAACTCTTCGACCGCCCTCCTGCCAGCCTCAGCCAGTTGATCGAACTGGGCGACGCCGCGCTCTACGCCTCCAAACGCGGGGGTCGTAACAGTTTGCGTTTGGTGGACAGGACCTTGGCTAATCAATTGTGAATAAACAACCTGAATACTGGCCTGTGCTCTCGAGACTTTACGTTTCGAATTGACACTGACTTCAGATTTTCCGAGTAGAAGATATCACTGGCGAGGAAGTCTGAAGTCAAATGTTTGCCAATGACTTGCGAAAAATCCTGCCCCTTAAAATCATTCACCAAATGGTAAATATCCAACACTGTTCTTCCGGCGCTTTCATATAACAGCGCTAATCACCTTTATTAAAATGCCACTGACTACTCACAGCCCCCTCAAGCCCGCGCAGTTGTGGGCAGCAATCGTCCCCCGCCGCTGAAGATTATTACTGTTTTATCAACAATGTTTCTCCTGCCTTTGGATTTATCCAAAACAGCTCGTGTATACACTGACACGACAATGCCTGAAAAACCTCTCATGCACGCTCCAGAGCCCTCTGCTCACGCCTGGCCCTTTAAAAGGGGCAATAAATTTTCGGCCCTGCTGTTCGTATACAACAGGTCAGTGTTCTCTTACCCAATCGAGCATTCAATCAATGACGAATGACAAATCACCTCACACAGCAGGACGCTCAATGAGCAATATAGCGAGGGTATTGTTTTCCCTTCTTGTATTTGTCGTGGCGTTAGCGTTGATTTATGGCGGGATCAAACTAGTTTCATTGGGCGGGTCAAGTTATTACTTGATTGCCGGATTGGCTTATTTGCTGCTCGCGGCCCTCTTCGTACTGCGAAAACGCATCGGCGTCAGCCTCTCAGTTGCGATATTTCTGGCTACTTGTGTCTGGGCCTTTTATGAAGTCGGACAGTTCAGCTACTGGGAACTGCTGCCACGTCTGGTCGTTCCAGCGATAATCCTGACCCTCAGTTTGTGGGTAGGAGCAGCCTTGCCGAACACCTCGCTGAGTACCCGACGCCTGGCTAACCGCTTTGGTTTTGCTGTATTCCTGGGACTGATCGCAACATTCATTGCCGCGTTTTATCCCCATGGCGTTTTTTCCAACCCAGACGCGGCCACCGACAACCCAATGGCCGAAGAGCCCTCCAGTGGCCCTGACAATTGGGAGTTTTTCGGACGCAATGCTTCGGGAACACGTTTTGCCCCATACACCCAAATCACCCCGGACAACGTCAAGGACCTGCAGGTCGCCTGGACCTACAGAACTGGCCGTCGTACTACGGGCGCCGGTGCCGGGGTAGACGAAAATACCCCTTTGCAAATTGGTAACGTTTTGTACTCGTGCACCCCGGAGAACCTGATCACCGCCCTGAACGGTGATACCGGGACCCCGATCTGGAAGTTTGACCCGCATGCCAAGAGCGAAGAGCACGTAACGTGCCGGGGTGTGGGCTATTACGATATTGATAAAGACGACAGCCTGAGTGCTGAGATCAAGGCCTCACACAGCAATGACCAACAGTGCCGCCAGCGGATTCTAGTGTCATCGGTGGATGCACGTCTGTTTGCGCTTGATGCCCATACCGGCACTCTTTGCCCGAGTTTTGGTGACAACGGTTATGTCGATCTCAAAAAAGGCATGGGTCCCACTGAACACAGCAAGCGCTATCACCCGACTTCGCTGCCAGTGGTCATGGGGCACCTGACTGTAGTCGGGGGCTGGGTACGTGACATTGTTGAGGGTGAGCCTTCCGGTGCCGTTCGCGCATTCGACGTACTGACAGGGGCTTTAGTGTGGGCTTGGGATGTCGGCGCACCCGACAGCCAAGATATCGCGGCAAACGATCATCAATTCACTCTGGAAACACCTAACGTCTGGACCGTTCCGACCTACGACAAAGAACTGAACCTGGTTTACTTACCGACCGGCAACGGCCCACCCGACTACTGGGGTGGCGATCGCAATCAGGTTAAAGAAAAGTTTGGTTCAGCCGTTGTGGCAGTCGATGCATCCACGGGTAAAGCCAGATGGGTGTACCAGACCGTTCACCACGATGTCTGGGATTATGACTTGCCGTCTCAGCCTGTGCTCTATGACATCAAGAATGCTCAAGGTGAGAAGACACCGGTCTTGATACAGACCACCAAGACCGGGAATATTTTTGTACTCGATCGCCGTACCGGCAAGCCGGTAACAGACGTTGAAGAGCGCGCAGTACCTACCACTTCAGCTGCAGAAGGCGAGCATCTGTCGCCGACCCAACCGTTCTCGGTAGGGATGCCGACCATTGGTGCTGAACCGCTGACCGAAAAGTCCATGTGGGGGGTGTCTACTTTCGACCAACTGTACTGCCGGATCATGTTCAAGGACTCTGTGTACTTGGGCCCATTTACACCTCCCAGTGAAAAACCTTATATCGAGTGGCCAGGCCTGCTGGGCGGCATGAACTGGGGCGGTATTTCGATCGACGAAAACACCGGCATCATGTACGTCAATGACATGCGCATGCCGCTGCGCATGTCACTGGTCACCAAGGAAAACACCAAAAAATTCAAAGTCTCGACCGATGAAGTGCCTGGTTTTATGGGGACCATTCGCCCGCAAGTAGCCGGTATTTATGGCGGCGTGAAAATCGACATTTTGCAATCGCCGCTGGGCGTACCGTGCAATACCCCACCCTTCGGCAGCATGAGCGCCATTAACCTCAACAACCAGAAATTACTTTGGCAGGTGCCTCTGGGCACTGTCCAGGACACCGGCCCGCTAGGGATCAAAACGCACCTGCAGATTCCACTGGGCATGCCGACACTCGGTGGTCCAACCTCAACGGCATCAGGCCTGGTGTTTTTCGCCGGGACTCAGGACTACTACCTGCGGGCACTTGATTCGGCCACGGGCAAGGAAGTCTGGAAAGCCCGTCTACCGGTTGGCGCTGTCGCTGCGCCCCTAATCTACAAGTCGCCGACAAACGGGAAGCAATACGTGGTCATCTCAGCCGGTGGCATGAGCCACTCACCGGATGTCGGTGACTACATCATTGCTTATGCCTTGCCGGACAGCATCACCCAGAAATAGCACCTGGATTATTGTCACCTGAACATGGCCCGCCAGCTCTTGTCTGGCGGGCTTTTTTGTCACCAGCGGTATACCGTGTATATCCACTTTCTAAGGGCGTCATTGATGACAATCACTAAGAGCTGGCGGGCCGTGGCCGAGCGTGCATCGGACGACCTGTTCGCATGGTCGTCTTTTGTCGCGCAAACCGAATTTTTGTGGCAAAACACTGCGTTGGTTGAGGACGGCGATGCCTGGCAACGCGTCTGGTTTGAACTGGAAATCTTGAACGGGCTTGCACTGGCAGAATGGGATGATCAGGGACGGCCTGATGATTGGTCAAACAACTGGGCTGCCGGGTATCGACAAGAGGCTGCGGCCCTGACAACTGAGTTGGTAAGCTTGCTCGCACCCTAAACGCCACTCAGGGCGTTACGACTAACCGTCCCCCATACACGCCTGAAGCTAGCCTTATTCATACAGATGCGGCTCAAGCCAGGCATCTATATGAGGCGCTTTATGCGAGAGGTATTCGCCAATCCCTCCCCGATTGTTGGCCTCCAACTGTGGCTTTACATCCTGATATTGCTGGCGGATGTTGTCGTTTACTAGCAACAGGTCGCGAAAGCGCAGCATGCGGTCTATCTGCGAATGAAGAGGCCAACCATTTTATGGCGCTGAAGTGGCTGAATTATGACGGCGTGCGGCGCAGTAACCATTGAGATGCGCGCCCGCCCGCGTTTAGAGTGACGCTCTCCTCGTCTGGAAGTGTGCGCCAATGGATAACCTCTTGCTCGGCAGTTGCTTGTGCGGCGCTGTCCACTATCAAACGTCTACGCCGCCCAAGGTGGTTTCACACTGTCATTGCAGCCAATGCCGCAAAGCCCACGGGGCCGCCTTTGCCAGTTTTTTTAATGTGCTGCGTAGCGATCTTGAGTTGACCCGCGGTGCTGAACGTCTCAAGTCGTTTGAGTCTTCAGAGTCGGTCTTGCGTCAGTTCTGCGGCGAGTGCGGTTCATCCTTATTTTGGTCAACGTCAAAAGGGCCCTACGCCGACTGGATCTCTATCGCCATGGGCACTCTCGACACACCCGTCACTGGCGCTAAACAAAAGCATATCTGTGTGGCGTCAAAGGCCACATGGCATGACATTACCGATCATTGGCCGCAACACCCGTAACAGACAAGGAAGATCTTATGGCATTAACACCTGACAAGCATATTGTGGTTATCGGTGCCGGGATCGTCGGCGCCTCGATGGCCTACCACCTGACTGACAAAGGGGCGAAGGTCACTGTTGTCGAGGCCGCAGAGATTGCGTCAGGGGTTACCGCAACCTCGTTCGCCTGGATCAACACCACGCATGGCGAACCGGACCCGATAGCGCAACTGCGCCGCGAAGCCATCAAGGAATACCACCGCCTTGAAGCGCAACTGCCAGCGCTGAACATACGCTGGACGGGCGCTTTGTCGTATGGCGAGGGGCTGAGTGAAGTGTCGCCTGCTCCCGCTCAGTTGCTGGATCGTTCACAAATTCTCGCCCTTGAACCGAACATCAAGCACCCACCACAACAAGCAATGTACGTGGTGCAAGAGGGCGCACTGGACGCTGTCGCAGCCACCCACGCAATGATGGCAGGCGCTCAGGCAAACGGGGCAACAGTGCTCACGCAAACCCGTGTGCTGGGCTTTAAAACCCTGCACGGCTCAGTGACAGCGATTGAAACTTCAAACGGCATGTTAGTGGCTGATACCGTGGTATTGGCAGCCGGGACCGGCATTGCCGAGCTGACTCAGATGCTCAACCGCCCCCTCCCGGTGCAAGCCTCCCCTTGCATTTTTATCCGCTACCCGGCACAGCCCGGCCTGGTGCAGACAATCATTTCCAACTCAGCGATAGAAGTCAGACAAGCCGCGGATGGAACGTTGCTGGCGGCTGAAGATTATCTGGACGACAGCGCCGAGAATCAGCCCTCCGCCGTGGCGCAGCGAACCGCCAGGACCATCGAAAGCGAGCTTGAAGGCGCAGTTTTATCAGAGCCTCAGTTGGCGAGTGTAGGTCTCAGGCCAATAGCATCCGATCGCCTGCCCATCATCGGGTATTTGCCCAGCGTCAGCGGTGTGTACGTGTGCAGCCTGCACCCCGGTGTCGCACTGGCGGCCATAGTCGGCCGTCTGGTGAGTGAAGAAATTCTAGATGCCAAGTTGAGCGATGCGCTCAAAGCATGTCGGCCTGACCGGTTCTGTCTGGACACGCCTCCCCGGCACGAGCGACCGTGATCTTCGACGCGGCGCCGTCGCGCGCAGCAAACAGGCCACCGAATATCTTCAGCATCCCCCGATCGGTTCCCTCTCCTACGGGAGAGGGCTAGGGTGAGGGTTGCTCTTGATTTGAGTACATATCCATTGCTGCGGTAACGGCCACTTAGGGTTCCACCCTTACGGGGCGTCACTTTGAAAGCGCAAAGTAACCAAACGCTTTTTGCCCCACCCCCTCGGTGCCTCGCTGTGGTTCGGCATGCCCTCACCACAGGGCCCTGCTCCGTGGGCACGCCTCGATCGGCCAGCGTGGTTTAACGGGGCCTCTCAGATCAAAAGCCAGATCAAAATCAACAGCTCGCTCCTACAGGGACTTAACAATCAATGACTTATTTTGTGTTTGATAAGAGGGTCGAATTGACTACATAGATGCGAGTCAAACTCAGCAACCGCTCAACGCCACCTGCGGACGCTCGCCGACGAAGAAAAACGGCCGTAGGCGCACGCCCACACTGTTGCCCAGAAAAGCTGCTACCAGCCACACCCAGCCATGCAGACTGCCTGAGGCAATGCCGCTGAAGTACGCACCGATGTTGCAGCCATACGCCAGACGCGAGCCGTAGCCGAGCAGCAGACCACCTATCACCGCCGCCAGCAGCGAACGGGCGGGAATTTTCAGGCTCGGGGCAAAGCGACCGGCCAGCCCCGCTGCCAGCAACGCGCCGAGGATGATGCCGATGTCCATGACACTGGTGATGTCTTCCCACACCGGTGCCGCCAGCGCCTTGGCATTGCTCGGCACTTGCCAGAAGCCCCAACTACTGACATCCACGCCCAGCCCGCTCACCGCCTTGGCGCCCCACAGAGCGAACGCTGAGGTGATGCCCCACGGGCGGCCGGCCAAAGCCAGCGTGGCGTAATTGAGCAAGGCCAGGCCAATCGCGCCCCAGACCAATGGCCATGGCCCGCGCAGAAAGCGGCGCAGCCCTTGGTGTTCGCTGGTCACACCCGCTTCAAGCTGCCCGTGACGGGCTTTTTCGAGACGCACGGTAACCGCCGTAATCACCCCGAAAATAGCCAGGCTCAGCAGCAGCGCTGGCACGACCCCCAAACTTTTGACGATGGAGGTGGCCGGCAGCGAAGGCAGGGCAAACCACCAGTCGGCGTGATGGGTGGCGATGACCGAGCCACAGATGAAAAAGAGCAGTGTCACCAGCATTCGCGCATTACCACCGCCGACTGTGAACAAGGTGCCGGAGGCGCAGCCGCCCCCCAACTGCATGCCGATGCCGAAAATAAACGCACCGAACACTACAGATACACCCACTGGCGCGACCAGCCCGACCACGGGCTGACCGAACAGCGTGCCGGAGCCCAGTGCCGGGAAAAACAGCAGTACGGCCACCGACAGCATGATCATTTGCGCGCGCAAGCCGGCACCGCGCCGGTCATTGATAAACACCCGCCAGGCCGAGGTAAAGCCAAAAGCCGCGTGATACAGCGTTAAACCCAGTGCAGCGCCCACCACCAGCAATAACACTTGGCGTGAACCCACCGTGTTTTGCAGGAACGCTGCGCCCAGCAACAGCAAGATAAAAGCCACCAGCGGCGCAAACGACTTGCGCTCCGGTGCGATAGACAGAGAACGGCTCATTAAGAATCTCGGTTTGTTTGTTTTGAAGATGTGCGAAGGCGGCCAGTATAAACCGTGAACGTATGTGCACTGTTGTTGATTGACGGGTTGCACGTAGCCTTCTTCCTAGAGGGTGCTTGTGCGAAAAGTCTCTATTTAGCCAACACACTGAAAATGGCCTAACTATCTCCTTTGTCATTCGTTTGAAGCACTGACAACTTCAAAAATCTGACAAGGAATCAGTTGCAATGCGTGCTCCCCTCACCCGTTCCGTCACGTTAGCCCTCGGCTTTATCAGCAGTTCGCACTTGCTGGCCGACTCTGAGGCCCTGGATGACGTCGAGACGAAACCTGCCGGCATGCTACTCGCAAGCACCCGCATCAGCGCCCAAGGACTGGGTTCGACGACTGAAGACACAGGTTCCTATACCACCGGCTCGACCAACACCGCGACCAAACTCAACTTGAGCATTCGCGAAACGCCACAGTCGATCTCGGTGGTTACCCGCCAGGAAATGAATGACTTCAACCTCAATACGCTCACTGAAGCCATGCGTCATACCACCGGCGTGGTGGTG
Source organism: Pseudomonas sp. HY2-MNA-CIBAN-0224 (assembly GCF_040310285.1). Lineage (NCBI taxonomy): Bacteria > Pseudomonadati > Pseudomonadota > Gammaproteobacteria > Pseudomonadales > Pseudomonadaceae > Pseudomonas > Pseudomonas sp. HY2-MNA-CIBAN-0224. The sequence continues at coordinate 30,275 of NZ_JBEOPQ010000022.1, forward strand.
CAACACAACGACTCGGACCGGGTCAGCTATTCGTCACGCGGTTATACCATCAATAATTTCCAGATTGACGGGATGCTCAACACCTTCAGTTACATGAAGACTGACGCCGATACCATCATCTACGACCGCATTGAAGTGGTCCGCGGCGCCACCGGCCTGACCACCGGCGCAGGCGACCCGTCGGGCACCATCAACATGATCCGCAAACGCCCGACCCACGAACTGGCGGCCACGGCCGGAGTCAGCGGCGGCAGCTATGACGACTACTACAGTTACGTCGATGTGGGGGGACCGCTGGGGTTCGACGGGCGTTTGCGCGGCCGTACCGTACTGGCCTACCGAGACAGCAAGTCGTTTCGCGATAATTACGCGCTAAAGCGCGAAGTGGCTTACGGCATTCTGGAGGCCGACCTCACCGACGACACCACCGTGGCCGTCGGTTACGACTATCAGGACAAGCAGGTTCGCGGCTCCTCCTGGGGCACCACGCCCTATTGGACCGGCACTGGCGAAAAGGCCAACCTGGGGCGTTCGACCAATTATGCGACGCCCTGGAGCTCCTGGCCGAAGAAGGACAAAACCGCCTTCGCCACCCTCGACCAGCAGTTATTCGATAACTGGCGCCTGAAAGCCGCTTATACCCACCGCTCCAGCGACTCCGAAGGCAAGGTGTATTACGCCGGTGGCGGCTTCCCAAACGCAGATGGCACCGGCATGTCGGCCTATAGCAGCCACTTTGCCGGTGACGAAACCATGACGGCGATCGACGTTAACCTCTCGGGCACTTACGCCCTGCTGGGGCGGGATCATGAATTGATGGTCGGTTACGGCGAAGCCAAGTACGACAACACCTCGCCGCTCTTCATTGATTTAAACCCTGAGGACTACGGCAGGGTGCCTGACTGGGGTGATATGGGCGCTATCCCGAAATACCGCGACCTTGACAGCGGTATCGACAGCAAACACAGCACCGTCAAACAGAAGTCCGGTTACCTGGCCACGCGCTTTAGCCTCACCGATCAGTGGCACGCCGTGCTCGGCACACGTTACGGCAGTTGGAAAAGCTCAGACGTTGACCGCGAATTCGACGATAAGGCACTTGGCGGTGTCAGCTACGATAAAGTCGTGCAGACCCACAACGACATGATCACTCCCTATGCCGGCTTACTGTATGACTTCACTGAAGAGCTTACGGCCTATGTCAGCTACACCGACATTTTCAAGCCATCTACCGATAAAGATGTCAGTGGCTCGTACCTCAAGCCGGTAGTCGGCAGCGTCTATGAGCTCGGGCTCAAAGGCAGTTTTCTGGAGGAACGCTTGAACCTGTCGAGTGCGGTGTTCTGGAGCAAGCAGGATAACGTGCCGGAAATCGACAGCTCCGTACCGCGCGGCCCGAACGGTGAAAACTATTACACTTCCGGGGGCAAGGGTAACAAAGTCAAAGGCTTTGAAGTTGAGCTGGCCGGTGAAGTGATGCGCGGCTGGAACATGATAGCGGGCTACACCTATACCCACTCACTTAACGCCGACGGCAAGCGCATCAATACGGCCTCACCGTTGAACCTGGTCAAGGTATCGACTACCTACAAACTGCCGGGTGAATGGAGCGCGATGACCGTGGGGGCTGCCGTTAACTGGCAGAGCGATATCTACCGTGCCGCGCGTCGCCCCGACGGGACGACAAATGTAGACGGCTACCCGAACACCATCAAGGAAAACATTACCCAGAAGTCCTACACCCTCCTCGACCTGATGGCACGCTACGAGTTTGATACCCATGTTTCGGCAACGTTGAACGTCAAAAACGTGCTGGACCAGAAGTACTACGACAATGTCGGCTTCTATAACGGCGTGTTCTGGGGCGAGCCAAGGACCGTCAGCCTGGGCCTGGAGTGGAAGTTGTAACACCACCGACCCACCTGTAGGAGCGAGCTTGCCTCGCGATCTTTTGATCTGTTGAACAAGACGTAAGATAAAAGATCGCGAGACAAGCTCGCTCCTACTCGAATCAACATTCTTTGATCTGTTCCCACAACTGCGCCACCTGCTCGGCACTACTGGCCTTGACCCGTGCCAGGTCGACGGGATAGTCAACGCCGGGGTTTTCAACGAAACGGGTGGCGGTGAATTGACCATTGCTGGCCCGTACGATGTAGCCGGTGTCGCGGCACTGCTGCGAAGCCAGAAACACCACGCCGGGTGTGACCCACTCCGGTTTGAGGTTGACCGGTGCTTCGGTCACGCCCCACATTCTGGTTTTTGCCACCGGCGATACAGCGTTAACCAAAATCCCGTCGACCATTCCCTCCATGCTCAGAGCATTCATGATGCCCAGTTGCGCCATCTTGCCTGCCGCGTAGGCCACCAGCCCCGGCTGTGCATAGGGCTGGTACATGGCCCGGTCCGACGTGGTCAGGACAACCCGCGCGGCTGGCGATTGCCGCAGGTGTTGCCAAGCATGTTTGCACAGCCAGACAGGCGCGTAGACATTGATATCCAGTGCCCGCTCGATAAAAGCCACCTCGGCCTCTTCTATCCGCTGATAACCGACCCAACCCGCGTTGTGAATCACGATATCCAGTTGCCCAAACGCGCCGACCGCCGCCGCGACCAATTGCTCGCACCCGCGCTCGCTGGCAAGCTCGGCGTGGTGACCCAGCACGCTGTAGCCTTCGGACGCAAGCGCACGTGCCGCCTCGTGGGCAATCGAGGCATCGGCACCTTCGCCCAGCGTATCCGCGCCAATATCGCTGATCACCACATTGGCGCCCAACCTTGCCAGCTCGCGGGCGTAGCTCAGCCCCAGGCCTTGGCCAGCGCCCGTTACAATTGCGGTTTTGCCTGCAAAGTCCACAGTTGATTCCTCTTGATGACTGCCCTCACCTTAACCCCTCGTTTCAGGCATGTTTAATACTGTTCAAGCGCGATGTTGATACGCTGCGCCTATCACAGTTCAAAGGAAGGAACGGACACGATGATCGAGACCCGTCTGCTCAAGCAGTTCATTGCCGTTGCCGAAGAATTGCACTTCCACAACGCCGCCAAGCGCCTGCACATGGCGCAGCCTGCGCTCAGCCAGGCGATTAACCGCCTGGAAGACAAACTGGGAATCAGCCTGCTGACGCGCAGTAAACGCGAAGTGCGACTGACGCCTGCGGGCAGCGCCTTTCTGGACACTGCCTACAGCACCCTCAACACACTGGAGTCCGGTGTGGAGCATGCGCGCTTAGTGGCACAAGGCATCGCTGGCAAACTCACGATCACCACCGTGTCCATCGCCCACTACACGCCGCTGCTCAATGCACTACGAGCGTTTCGCGATACCTTCCCCAACGTTCAGTTGACCCTCAAGGAGATGCCCTCAGCCAGCCAGGCCCAAGCTATCTCGCACGCTGAAGCGGACATCGCCTTTATGCGTAAACTGCCCTTTGACACGCCCAATTTGCAGTCGCGCTTGCTGTTTGAAGAGGCAATCGTCATGGCCATGCCCGCCGATCACGCCAAAGCCCATGCCGCTGACATCGACCTGCGTGACTTAGCAGATGAAGGGTTTGTCTTCACCCCTGAAGTGCTGGGCAGCGGTTATCACCGACAACTGATTGCCCTGTGCGAAGCTGCGGGTTTTTACCCGAAGGTGGTACAGGAAGCGGCACAACTCCACACCGTGATCGGCCTGGTTGCCTGTGGCTTTGGTGTGGCGTTGGTGCCGGCCTCCATTGCTCGGTCGTTTACACAGGACAATGTGGTGTTTCGGCGCATTTTGCCGGTGGCGGAATCAGGCAACCCCGCCGTTGGCCTCTATGTGGGCTGGCATACCCACAACGTTTCACCGCTGGTTGAGCGTTTTATGTCGATATTGGATCTGAATGTAGCGCTCAGGGATGTATCGACAGTACCGGGGAGCCATGCGATTCAGCGAACGTTTCCCGATAACTCGCCGGGCTGAAAATGCGGGTTAACAGCAGCATCGCCACAACCCCGACAATCAACACCCACCAGGCGCTGACAAAGTTGCCCGTGAGTTCACGCAACCAGCCGGTCAACCAAGGCGAAATGGCATTGATGAGAAATCCCACCCCTTGCACAAACGCCGCCAACTGCCCGGCTGCGCGAGGTTCCCGGCAATGGTCGAGGGTCAGGATCAGGCTGAGTGCAAAACAAGCGCCCAGACCAAAGCCGATCAATGCCACCCAGAGGTGCGGCGACTCAAGCGGCCACATCACCAGGCCGAAAAACCCAAATGCCTGAGCAGCAAGGCTTAAGGCCAAAAACGGGCGCCTGTCGCGACTGCGCTGCGCCAGAGCAGGCATCACCAAAGCGGCCAGCACCTGAAACACTGTCATGAACGCCAGCAGCGAACCGCTTTGGGTCGCGCTCCAGTCCATTTGCAGGTAATACACCGGTAGCCAGGCAACCATGCTCATGTAACCGCAATTTACCAGCCCGAAGTACAGCGCCAACAGCCAGGCCCTGCGGTTACGCCACGGATGAGCGGATACGCCGTGAGTGCGCGCAGTCAGCCCGGCAAAGGGCAACAGCCACCACATCAATAGCGCCGCCAGCGCGGGCAACAACCATACTCCGAGCCCGGCCTGCCATTGGCTGAAATACCCGGCCACCACCGGACTGAACAACGCCGCCAAGCCACCACCGCCCATCAATGAGGCCGAATACACCCCCAAAGCCAGCGCCACTTGCCCCTGAAATTGGCGCTTGATCAGCGCCGGCACCAGTGCCTGAATCAGCGCTACACCAGCGCCACCCAGCAAGGCCGTGATGAGCAGCACTTCAGCCTGATGCCCCAGCAGGCGCCACAAGCACGCGCCCAGAATCATCAGCAGCCCCAGCGCCACGCCCCGTCGCTCGCCCAAACGGGCTTCTATGCGCACCCCGAGCAAGGCCACCAGCCCCATGCAAATCACCGGCAGGCTGGTCAGCCAGGCGCTGCTTTGGAAGCTCATGCCGGTGTCGCCACGAATCTGCATCAACAATGGGCTGATGGAACTCAAAATCGGCCGCAAGTTAAGCCCCAATGCGATGATCAGGGCCCAACTTGCCAAGCTGCGCAAACGGGTTTTAGTGAGCGGCATGGCGCGCCTGCCAGTCTTGATAGACCTCGGCCATTGCGGGCTGCGGCAGATGTTGCACGTTCAGGCGCTGCTCGCTCAAGGGCAACGCCAGTTGCTGGTAGATCGCCGCCGTAGACAAACCAAACGGTTCACCCAGTTCGTTTGCTGCGCTATACACGGCACGGCTCACACCGCACAGGTACATGGCGGCCAGGCACATCGGGCACGGCTGGCCACTGGCGTAGATCACGCACCCGTCCAGACGCGAGCCCAAATACTGGCTGGCACGGCGGATGGTCAGTAGTTCCGCGTGGGCGGTCGGGTCTTGGTCGAGATGAATTTCGTTAACCGCCTCGACAATCACTTGGCCGTCCTTGACCAGCACTGCGCCAAAGGGTCGCCCCCCCTCGGCAACGTTGATGCGTGCCAGTTCCACCGCACGTCGCAGGTAATCTTGATCGTTATTCATGAGAACTCCCGTGCAGGTCATTCACTGGGCGCCAGCGGCACGCAGCAACGTGGCCGTTGCGCTCTGACCGCGCTGCTCTGCCTGATACAACGGGCTGTTACCCTGGTTGTCCGGCAAGTTGAGGTCTGCGCCCGCCTGAATCAGCTGGGCAACAATCTGCTGATGCGCCGGGCCACCATCGGACAGCACAATGGCTTCCATCAAACAGGTCCAGCCCAGTCGATTGACGTGGTTGACGTCGACCCCTGCGGCGATCAACAAGCGCACGGTTTCAACATGGCCGCGCTCACACGCGGGAATCAACGCGGTGCCGCCATACCGGTTAGTGCTTTTCAGGTCCGCGCCATGGGCCAGCGTCAGCTTGAGGATATCGTTGTAGCCACTGGCACCCGCCAGCAAATAGGCGCTGTCGTGCATCAGGTTTTTCTGATTGACGTCGGCGCCCGCCATTATCAAGGCGCGGGCGATCTCAACGTTGTTGCGTTGGGTCGCGAGCAACAGTGCGCTACTGCCGTCCGGCGCCTGCGCCTTCAGGTCCGCATCGCCATTGATCAATTGCTGCACGTGGGCCAGCTCGCCACCGCGCACCGCATCCAACAGACTTTGCTCGTTAGCCATCACTCCTCCCATCATTAATAGCCCGGCCGCTAGAAGGCCGGATTTAAACGTCAGGCGACTCATGGTCACTTTCTCTCTGCAGATTCAATGAAGAACGAGTATGGTCAGCCAGGCAGGTATTCTGAAATTAAATATAACCATGCCTTTCAGTGGCAATTCGAATGGTGACGTGTATGTTCCATCCCGTGTTGTTGCGCAGTTTTGTTGCCGTGGTGGAGTGCGCCAATTTCACCCGGGCAGCGCAGCGGTTGCATTTGACTCAGTCCACGGTCAGCCAGCAGATTCGTCGCCTTGAAGACAACCTTGGCTGCACGCTGCTCGATCGCGATCAACGCCACGTTATTGCCACGGCTGAGGGCGAGCGTTTGCTGGCCTATGCGCGGCGCATTCTGACGCTCCATGAAGAAGCCCGAGAGGCCATGTTCAACCAACAAAGCGAAGGCGTATTGCGTTTGGGGGTGCCGGAAGATTTCGCCGCAGACCGTTTGATGCCGTTGCTGTCGAGCTTCGGCCTGGAGCATCCGGGTGTGCGTCTGGAGGTCACCAGCGGCTTGGGCCCCGACTTGCAGCGGCTGTTTCGCCGGGGTGAGTTTGAGGTGTTGCTGGTCAAGCAGATGGGCCAAAACGATGATTGCCTGGCGAGTTGGCCAGAACCTTTGTGCTGGGTCGACAGCCGCTCCCAGCCTGCGCTGGGGCGCGATCCGTTGCCGCTGGTGACCTTCCCCGCAGGCGGCTTGTACCGCAATGAAATGCTGAACCACCTGGAAATGGGCGGCTGGCACTGGCGAATCAGTTATTCAAGCGCCAGCCTGGCCAGTGTTTGCTCGGCAGTAGCTGCGGGTTTGGGCGTCAGTTTGCTACCACGGCGGGTCATCACCGCAGGCCATCAAGTGCTCGACGCCAGTAGCGGCCTGCCGGATATCCAGGGCGTGTATTTGGCGCTCTATGCCCAAGGCGGGCTGAGCTACGCAGGCAAAGTGTTGCAGGAACAGTTGCTTAATCTGTGCGCGAGTTTGGGGCAGACAGGGTGACAGCAGGCTCGGGCTATTAAGGCGACCCTTCGGCTCGCATCGCAGCCTCGTACCTCGTCAGCGACTACAGGCCGGCTGGGGGGCGGGGCTTATCACGCTGCCATCGCGAGCGGTGATGCATAATTCCCCGCGCCAAAACTCAGCGAGAAATACTTCTTCGGTTTCAAGCCCCAGTGCTTTGATTTTGCTGTCCAGCCATTGCGGATCATGGCCAATGGACGTCAGCTGATCGAGTCGCGCCTCGCCGTTAAACATGACAATCACCGATGGCATGTCGCGTTCATCGCAAATGACCGTCAACTCGCCACCCGGCTCAATTTGCGCGTAGTAGACCTGCTGGAAAGCACACGCCCCCTGAGCATGTAACTGCGAGGCTAGCCGCAAGATGTCTATCTTGTGTTTATTATCGACCAGATTTTCAACAATGAACTTTCCGTTCTTGATGATCGGTATAGGGCTACCGATCGCAAAACCACGCAGCACCTGGATATGTTTAGTGGCGGTATTCAGTATGTAGATCAACAACACACCTAATAACAGCACCAGCAAATACTGTTTAAAAGGAATGGTGTCACTGTAAATAACACCTCCAATAATACCGCCCAGAATAAAGTTGCCAATCAGGTCAATCGCTGTCATTTGCGACAGTTGGGTTCTGCCTGACATATACATGTGAGTTGCAATTATTGCGAACCCCGCCACGAATTTCGCCAGTACCCATGCGTAATACTCCATACCGCTCCCTTATCAATCCCGTTGCGCAATGTCCAATGGGCACCAGCGTAGCAGGTTTGAAATCCACGAGACAAAATCAATAGCCTTGCGCCTGCCGGGCATCCTTACAGGCCGTGAGTTGGTAATTAATCAGGCTGTACAACGTATGGGTATCCGAGGACTGCACCGTGTGTGTCTCGGCGTAATCCACTTGTATGGCATCCAGCTTGGCTTTGTTTTCAGACATCTGCACGATGCAGCGATTGACGTTATCAGAGAGCAGAGGCTGTGAACTCGAAATATCAACGTATTCCAGAGTCCGCGTGGCAATCACTTGTTTAATTGCCTGGACTTTTTCCCGTGCGACTTTATCTCTATCTGCCTCGCACCCGGCCAATACTAAAACTGACAAAAACCCTACTGCACAATGCTTGATCACCGTCATACCCTGAATTCCTTAAGGGAGCAGATCTTCACTTTTTGTACCGCATAAACCGCCACGCCGGGTGTAAATACCCTCAAAACTTGCGCTTACTGCCTCAATTTAGAGCACCTAGATGACACTATTGCCTTCATTCGACCTTAACCACGCTCATTCAGAACCTTGGTATGCAGGTATTTGTCGCAAGACCCGGCATATAGCGCCGGGCCATGCAAACAAAAAGCAAAGGCTGTGCCACTCAACCGCCCCTCTACAGCGGGGGTGTGACTGAGCGCTATCAATCAGCTTTCAGATACAACGGTTGAGGCCTCTGCCGATTCAGTCGCCAACTTCAATCGATCAGCCTTGCTAACGTAAGTGGACTTTTTTTTTGGTGCCAATTTGGCACTGGCCTTCTTGGCATGCGCCTTTAAAAGCTGCTGGATCTTTTTACGACGATTCATCTTGGGTCACTCGGTTTGTAAGCGCTTGAATCATATCAGTTAAAAGACGCAGGCCGGTCACCCGAACACGTACTGCCAAAGTAGGCGAGTAGACCGCGAGAGTGAAATCTACTCCTGGCGCGTCCAAACCGCCAGTTCATAACCGTCAGGATCGACAAAATGAAAGCGGCGCCCACCGGGGAAAGAAAAGGTCTCACGGCTGATCACGGCGCCCAAGCTTTTGATGCGTGCCTGAGTGCCCTCAAGATCGTCGGCGTACACAATCACTAATGGGCCGCCAGGCCGCACCGGTTCACCCGTGGTGAAACCACCCGTCAAGCGGCCATCAGTGAACTCTGTGTACGCAGGACCGTAATCGACGAATGTCCAGCCGAATGCACTGCCATAGAAGGCTTTGCTCCGGCTGATATCACCCACATTGAATTCGATATTGTCGATCTGCCGATCGTTGCCGTTAGCACTCATGTGAACCTCCCGCCTGTCGTGAAAAGAGGTTCATCATAGTGTTATTTGGCTACCACTGCGCAGTGTCAGAGCCGAGTTCATGGGCCGGTAATGCCCACCAGGCCGGGCAGCCTGCGATCTGAACAGGCCATTGGATGCGTTGCGCCTCGCCCCAGGCGGTGTGCTCGATGGCCGAGTCTTTATCGGCATCGGTTTCCTCTGCGAAGGCTGGCTCAGTGGTGTGTGAACGATGCTCTTGCAACAACTGCGCGGTCCGCGCCAAGGACAACCGGGCTTGTAGTACCGTACCCGATTGCAGCCGCTCGGTAATCCCGATAATGGCGGCAGCAGCCATCAGGTAACCCGTCGCGTGATCCAGTGCCTGAACAGGCAATGGCACCGGTTTATCCACTTGCTCGTGGTGCATCCCGGTATCGGCAATGCCACTGCTCATTTGTACCAGGCTGTCAAAACCGCGCCGATTGCGCCACGGCCCGGTCCAGCCATAGGCATTGAGGCTGATGTCGATCAGCCGCGGGTTGATCTGCTGCCTGACCGCGTTGCCCAGCCCGAGGTTTTCCAGGGCATCGGCGCGGTAACCGTGGACCATCACATCGGCCGACGCCAGCAACGTTTTGACGGTTGCCAAAGCAACTGGATCGCGCAAGTCGAGCCGTACCAGGCGTTTGCCCGGCGTCACCTCCGGCACGATGCCGGGTTCATTCCAGTCCGGCGAGTCGATACGCAACACCTGTGCGCCATAAGCCGCCAGGCACCGTGTAGCGATAGGCCCGGCCAGCACCCGGGTCAGATCCAGCACTTTGATACCCGCAAGCGGGCGTGAAGGATTAACGGGTTGCACCGGGGTACTTGGCAGGGCTCGGCGCTGCAGGTGAACCAACGGCTCTTGCGCGACCGCACGACCTTGCGGATGCAGTGCCCATTGCCCGGACGCGTTCATGTGCGCCGCGCAGCCTCCAGCCTGCACGATTGCCGTTTCAAGCGCTTGCGTAGTCCATTGCGCTACGGCCTTGGCCATGGAGGCTTTATCGACTTGCGCACCCAACACCCGCTCTGCAGCCAAACGGTGATGCGGGGCATTGGTGTGCAAACGAATCCAGCCATCTTTGGCCTTGTAGTCACCTGCAACGGGGTCCCATATGGCTGGGGTTTGCCAACCCAACGGACGCAATGATGTCCCAAACCAGATCGAGGCCAGCCGCCGGTCGACCTGCACCGCTTCAATCGGCTTGCCACTGTCCAACGCACGCAGCCTGGCAATCGACAAGGCCACGGCGGCCATGGATGCACTGGCCAGCTCGGTCACCGGGTAAGCCGACGGTAAGGCGCCAGCGGTGGTTAGGGTGACACGGCTGCAATCATCGAGATCGCCGCCCAATGCGGTCCATACAGCATGAAACATGTCGGGCTTGGTCATGGACTGTGGTCTCACGTGACGTTGATGCAAGCGACTATAGGCGCGCTAAGATTGACGTCAATCTTGATGTAAATGATCAATATGAGGTGCTCAATGGCATGGTTGACCGCGCAGCAAGCGCTGGCTTTATTGCAGGTGCAGCCACAAACGCTGTACGCCAATGTCAGTCGCGGGCGGATCCGCGCCAAGCCTGATCCAACGGATTCCCGGCGCAGCCTGTATCAGGCTGAAGACGTCAAACGCATGGCTGCTCGGCAGACCGGACGGCGCAGTGTGGCGGCGGTGGCCGCGCAGGCGATTGCCTGGGGCGAACCGGTGTTGTCATCGTCGATTTCAACCGTGGACAACAACCGCTTGTGGTATCGCGGCCAAGAGGCGGTCACCCTCTCACACACGCAGTCGCTGGAACACATCGCGTGCCTGTTGTGGCAAGTGCCAGCGGTGAGCTTCACGGCACCGGCACACCAGGCTGACGCTCACCCGCGTCTGACCTCCCCTTTGGCCCGCGCCATGCAAGTGCTGGTTCCCCGCATCGATAGCGCACTGCCGTCGCGCGGACGTGCTGCAGCCGTGCTGGTGGAGGAAGCCATGGGCCTGATTAACATCATCAGCGCTGCCATGCTGGAAGACTCCGTCACAGCAAACATGCCCCTGCATCGTCGTCTCGCCCAGGCTTGGAACGTACCTGACGCGGAAGACGTCCTGCGCCGCACTCTGGTACTGCTTGCCGACCATGAACTCAACGCTTCGGCATTTGCAGTGCGCGTAGCAATATCGACCGGTGCATCCATACCCGCCAGCCTGCTGGCGGGCTTAAGTGCATTGACCGGGCCGCTGCATGGCTCCGCCGTCAAAGGCGTGCGCGCATTAAAGACCCGCGCCGAACAACACGGTGTGGTTGAAAGCGTGCGCGATCATTTACAGCGCGGTGACACACTGCCCGCCTTTGGCCACCCGCTTTACCCCCATGGCGATGCGCGTGCAGCAGCCCTGATGCAGCAGTTCACGTTGACACCGGTGTATCAGGCCATCAGCGAAGCCGGTGAAGACATCTCAGGAGAAAAACCCAATATCGACTTTGTGTTATCGGCATTGGCCGACACCTATGCCTTGCCACCTGACGCGCCCGTCATCCTCTTTGCCCTGGCGCGCTCCGTCGGCTGGGTGGCGCATGCGCTGGAACAAAAAGCCACAGGCCAACTGATTCGGCCCCGCGCGAACTATGTGGGTGAAGCGGTGCAGGCTTGAGACCTCACCCCCCGTTTTCTTGTAGTCGCTGACGAGGTACGAGGCTGCGATGCGGGCCGCAAGGCCGCCACCCGGGGTCGCTGCGCAACCCATCGCAGCCTCGTACCTCGACAGCGACTACAGGTGTCTATTAAATTCAGGCTTGCTTGAAACATATGGATAAACGTATATTCGGATAAACGTATATATAGAGACAAACCCATGCTCAATCCAGCCGCCATTTTCAAATGCCTGGCCGACGAAACCCGGGCCAGAGCCACCTTGCTGATCACCCGTGAAGGCGAGCTATGCGTGTGCGAGCTGGTCTGTGCTCTGGACGAAAGCCAGCCGAAAATATCCCGGCACCTCGCACAATTGCGCAGTTGCGGGTTGCTGCTTGATCGTCGCCAGGGTCAATGGGTGTATTACCGCTTGAACCCTGAACTCCCCGCCTGGGTGCGCGAAGTACTGGAAACCACCCTGACTGCCAACTCCGAGTGGCTTGCGTCAAACACTCGCCGCCTCAGCACCATGGATGGCCGCCCTCTCAACACAACAGAGTGCTGCTGATCAAAGGACGAGACGCTTATGCTCACCGCCTCCGCCATTTTTTTGTTCACCCTGGTCTTGGTCATCTGGCAACCCAGAGGTCTGGGCATCGGCTGGAGTGCCACATTGGGCGCTGCGCTGGCCCTGATTACAGGGGTTGTGAAGCTGGATGATATCCCTCTGGTCTGGGGCATTATCTGGAACGCCACGGCCACCTTTATCGCGGTCATTATCATCAGTCTGCTACTGGATGAAGCCGGCTTTTTTCAGTGGGCGGCACTGCATGTAGCGCGTCTGGCCAAAGGCAAGGGCCGGCGCCTTTTTGCCTTTACCGTGCTGTTGGGTGCTGCCGTGTCGGCCCTGTTTGCCAATGACGGCGCGGCCCTTATCCTCACGCCCATAGTGATGTCGATACTGCTCGCCTTACGCTTTTCGCCCGCCTCTACCCTGGCGTTTGTCATGGCCGCCGGGTTTATTGCCGATACCGCCAGCTTGCCTCTGGTGGTCTCAAACCTGGTCAACATCGTTTCGGCGGACTACTTCGGGCTGAGTTATAGCGCGTACGCCTCGATCATGGTGCCGGTGAACATGGTGGCAGTCGCCGCCACCCTCGCGGTGTTGTACGGGTTTTACCGCCGCGACATCCCGCACAGCTATTCACAGGACGACTTGCAAGAACCTCGGCAGGCCGTGCGCGACGTCATGACCTTTCGCGCAGGCTGGGGCGTGCTGATTCTGTTGCTGGCTGGCCTGTTTGTACTGGAACCCATGGGCATTCCCATCAGCGCCATTGCTGCGGTGTGCGCCGTTATTTTGCTGGCGGTCGCTGCCCGTGGGCGCATCATTTCGACCCGCCGCGTGGTTCGCGAAGCCCCTTGGCAAATCGTTCTTTTCTCGCTGGGTATGTACCTGGTGGTCTACGGGTTGAAAAACGCTGGCCTGACACACTACCTGACCCTGGCCCTTAATTATCTGCTCGACTCAAATCTGTGGCTGGTCACGCTGGGCACGGGGTTTCTCTCGGCATTTCTGTCATCCGCCATGAACAACTTACCTGCCGTATTGATTGGCGCCCTGTCGATCCACGCCAGTGAGGCCAGCGGTGTCATGCGTGAAGCCATGATCTATGCCAACGTCATCGGCGCCGATCTGGGCCCGAAAATAACCCCTATCGGCAGCCTGGCAACCCTGTTGTGGCTGCACGTTTTGCAGCGCAAAGGCATGCGCATCACCTGGGGTTACTACTTCAAGACAGGCGTGATTCTGACCCTGCCGATTCTGTTCATCACCTTGTCGGCCCTTGCCTTGCGCCTGAGCCTTTAACCCTCTGCCCAACCAGTGAGCAACTTTATGCGGATCCTGTTTATGTGCACGGCCAACAGCTGTCGGAGCATTTTGTCCGAGGCCATGTTTAACCACCTCGCCCCTGGAGGCGTTCAAGCCTTCAGTGCCGGGAGCTTTCCCAAGGGCCAGGTTCTGCCGCGCAGTTTGAGCACACTGCAACAAGCGGGTATCAGCATCGCGGGCTTGAGCAGCAAGGGCAATGAAGCCTTCGAAAGCAACCCGCCCGACATCGTGATTACCGTCTGCGACAAAGCAGCGGGCGAAGCCTGCCCTGTGTACTTTGGCCCGGCGATCAAAGCCCACTGGGGGCTTGAGGATCCATCAGAAGTGGTTGGCGATGAAGCAGCAATTTCAGCGGCTTTCCACGCGACCCTGGCACTTATTGAAAAACGTTGCCGCGCCCTGCTGGCCCTGCCTCTTGACCAACTGGACAGTGCCAGCCTGAAGCAGCACCTGGACCGCATCAGCACCCTCTAACCGGAGCTCCCATGACCGATCAACTGCCTAATCTCGACATATCATTGGCCACCGGCACGCTGGTAAATGCCGACGTTCATAAACCCCGGATCCTGCTGTTATACGGTTCAACCCGCGAACGTTCGTTCAGCCGACTATTGGTTGAAGAAGCCGCCAGATTGCTTGAGCACTTCGGCGCCGAAACACGGATTTTCAACCCCAGCGGGTTGCCTTTGCCGGACGACGCCCCCGTCGATCACCCGAAAGTGCAGGAACTACTAGCACTGATGCAGTGGTCTGAAGGCCAGGTCTGGTGTTCCCCGGAACGCCATGGCGCCATGTCTGCGGTGTTCAAGGCGCAAATTGACTGGGTGCCACTGGCCTTGGGAGCCGTACGCCCCACCCAGGGTAAAACCCTGGCGGTGATGCAGGTTTGTGGCGGCTCGCAATCCTTCAACGTGGTTAACCAACTGCGAGTTTTGGGGCGCTGGATGCGGATGTTCACGATCCCGAACCAGTCGTCAGTCCCCAAGGCCTACCTTGAGTTTGATCAACACAACCGTATGCAACCCTCTGCCCTGTATGACCGGGTGGTGGACGTGATGGAAGAACTGGTCAGGTTCACGCTGCTGGTCAGAGACCGCCCTGACCTGGTTGACCGCTACTCGGAGCGCAAGGAATCAGCTGAAGCACTCACTCAACGGGTTAATCAACGCTCCATTTAGTCGTCAGCGCCACACCGCAGACCCGATATGCCAAAATCGCCCTTTTGCCCAGAACGAGCGTTTGATGGACTCACATGAGTGCCGCGCATTCGGGCTGACAAGGAACCGCAGTTGAACGAACACACATTGTCCACGCGCTTGGAGCGGGTGGCGGCGCACGTGCCCACAGGGGCGCGATTGGCAGATATTGGCTCGGATCATGGTTATCTGCCGGTGGCACTCGTACACCGTGGCACCCTCTGCGCGGCAGTCGCAGGTGAAGTGGCCTTAACGCCCTTCCATGCCGCACAACGTACCGTGCGCGAGAACCAGCTTGAACAGCAGATTACGGTGCGCCTGGCCAACGGCCTGGCAGCCATTGAACCGTCCGACGGCATCACTGCCATCAGCCTGTGCGGCATGGGTGGCGAGACCATTCGCGACATTCTCGACAGCGGCAAGGCGCACCTGCATGGTAAGGAACGCTTGATCCTGCAACCCAATGGCGGCGAACAACCACTGCGCCAGTGGTTGATGAACAACCACTACCGCATCGTCGCTGAAGAGGTGCTGCAAGAAAACCGCTTTTACTACGAAATCATCGTTGCTGAACGCAGCGGCCCCGTGACCTACAGCGCCGAAGCACTGTATTTCGGGCCGCTGCACTTAGAGGCCCGTAGCCCGGTATTCCTGGCCAAGTGGCAGCGCATCCTGGGCGAGCGGCAAAAAACCTTGAGCCAGCTCACCCGTGCACGACACACCATCCCCGAGCACAAACGGCAAGACCTCGCCCAACAGATACGCTGGATCACTGAATTGCTGGCCTGACTATTAATCCAGGTCAGCCGCCTCATGCCGCTCAGGCACCTGGCTGGCCTCATCGCCCCACGTCCGGTTAACCCGCAGACCGCGAATCACCGCCGGGCGCTTGGCAATTTCTTCAGCCCAGCGCTGCACATGGGTGTATTCGTGGGCCGACAGGAACTCAGCCGCCGAGTACACCGTGTTGCGCACCAGTTGACCGTACCAGGACCAGACCGCGATATCGGCGATGGTATAGGTGTCGCCCGCCAGATACGGGCTTTCAGCCAGACGACGATCCAGCACATCCAGTTGCCGCTTGACCTCCATGGTGAAGCGGTTGATCGGGTACTCGAGCTTTTCGGGCGCATACGCATAGAAATGTCCAAAACCGCCGCCCAGATAAGGCGCAGCACCCATCTGCCAAAACAGCCAGTTGAGGGTTTCGGTACGCCCGGCCAGATCAGTCGGGATAAACGCGCCGAACTTCTGCGCGAGATACAGCAGGATCGAACCCGACTCAAACACCCGAATGGCAGGCTCTACGCTACGGTCCAGCAAGGCTGGAATCTTGGAGTTCGGGTTGACCGCGACAAACCCGCTGGAGAACTGATCCCCCTCGCCGATACGGATCAACCAGGCATCGTACTCAGCCCCGGAATGCCCCGATGCCAGCAACTCCTCCAGCAGAATCGTCACCTTCACCCCATTGGGCGTGGCCAGCGAATACAACTGCAATGGATGCTTGCCGACCGGCAGTTCCTTGTCATGCGTAGGCCCGGCAACCGGGCGATTGATACTCGCGAAATGGCCGCCAGACGGAGCGGTGTTTGTCCAGACTTTAGGCGGAACGTACGGTGTATTGCTCAAGAGACAGACCTCATCGGTAGAGTGCTGAGAAGGCATGAGCCCGACTAATCATGACCGGGCCCAGTGGGCACAGCACACCATAGTCGGCAAGGGAATGCTACAGCGGCGTGTCTGGGGCGTGGGTGCAGACCCGCTCCTTCAGCTCCCCTGCCGCAAACCTTGCATCAGTTGCTCAACCACAACAGCTTCCACAGCACCCTCACTCGCGCCTTGCTCAAAAGCAGCGCAACAAGCCGCTGTGTCGCCATCGGTTATTCGGTAGACAGCAATGACACTGCCAGGCCCGCTGCCTGTGTGCCCACAGAGGGTATATCCACCCGCAATTGCTCCCTGCATCACCCCCAGGCCATAGCCCGGTGTGATCCAGGGTCGTCCGGGAATCGGGCCGCCCACTACTCGTGCTGTCTGCATGCCCTGAAGCAAGGTTGTGGGGAGCAGGTCTGTGCACAAGAGTCGATCGAGAAATAGCGCCGCTTGCGAGACAGGGCCGATCAACAGACCGTGATACACCCAGGCGGGATCATAAGTTGAGGCGCTTCCAGGAATGGAGGCTGGCAAGTCTGATCGTGACTTGGCAAAGCGAACGTTTGACAGACCCAGAGGAGCAAGCGCCCGCTGCATCACCGCGTCATCAAGCGCCAGACCCGTCAGGCGCTCAATTAGCCTGCCGATATGCCAGTAGCCCACGTTCGAATACCGCCAACCGGTTCCGGGATTGTATCGAAGTCGGGTACCGTCGAGGCGTTGCATCATTTCATCAGCAGACCAGGCTGGTTCGCCGTTGCTAACGGCTGTGTGATAGTCAACAAGTTCACCATAATCAGCCAGGCCCGCCTCATGCCGCAGTAGCTGGCGTAATGTGAACGGCTGATCAAGTATTGGCTCATCCAGGCTGACCAGCCTGTCACGTACTAACGTTAAAGCCGTCGCAGCCAGGACTGTTTTAGTAAAGCTCCACCAAGGGACCATCAGATCTGATGGGGCAGACGATTGAGGCTGACCGTTTGATATGAGTGAACTGAGCATTGGCTTCCTTGGAGGGTTGAGCGGATCGACACGATATCCCATTCACTCTTCCTGGACGTAGCCGCGCCAAGCTCGGCAACTGCTACGACGATCAATACAATCCGTAGGAGCGAGCTTGCCTCGCGATCTTTTGATCTTAAAGGCAACGCCGTCACGCCACGGTCGGCTGAGTGAGGGATGCTTTCACAATAAACTTGTACAAACTATTTGTTTTGTACAAGAATTCGCACTCACTATCCTTGAGTGCATTCTGCAGATGAGAGCCACACCGCCATCGGACCGTAACGCCAAGCCTGGCCGGTTATGCCTGGTCCTGGGCGACCAATTATCCTTCGACCTGGCCTCTCTGCAGGGGCTGGATAAAGAAAGCGATACAGTGCTGCTGGTCGAGGTGATGGAGGAAGCCAGCCATGTTCCCCATCACCCGCAAAAAATCACCCTGATTTTCAGCGCTATGCGCCACTTTGCCGAAGCCTTGCAGCAGAGGGGCATCAAGGTGCAGTACGTAAAGCTGGATGATCCGGACAATACCGGTTCAGTACCCAGTGAACTGCACCGTTGGCAGGCACTGCTTCAACCGCATGAAATCCACCTGACAGAGTGCGGCGACTGGCGTCTGGAGCAATCCGTCAAGGACTGCGGCTTGGCTGTACATTGGCATGGCGATGATCGCTTTCTGTGCTCACGTGCCGAGTTCTCTCGCTGGGCTCAGGGTAAAAAGCAGCTGCGCATGGAGTTCTTTTACCGCGAGATGCGCCGCAAGAGCCGGTTGTTGCTCAATGGTGACGGCAGCCCGGTTGGCGGCGCCTGGAACTTTGATGCCGAAAACCGCAAGGCATTGCCCAAGGGAGTCAGGCCGCCCTCGCCCGCCCGTTTTACCCCGGATGCAATCACCCGGGAGGTGCTGGCGTTAGTCGCAAAGCACTTCCCCGGTCACTATGGCGCTCTCGACACGTTCGATTATCCGGTGACTCACGCAGAAGCTCAGGCGCTTTGGGACTACTTCCTGGATTGGGGTTTGGCAGCTTTTGGCGACTATCAAGACGCCATGGCCAGCGATGAGCCTTTTCTGTTCCACGCCCGTATCAGCGCGGCGCTGAATATTGGCTTGCTGGATCTTCGCCAGCTGTGCAGCGATGTGGAGTCGGCGTACTGGGCCGGCAATATTGCGCTCAACGCCGCCGAAGGTTTTATTCGGCAATTGATCGGCTGGCGTGAGTATGTGCGGGGCGTGTACTGGCTGAAGATGCCTGACTATGCCCACGGCAATGCTTTCGGTAATACCAGGCTGTTGCCAGAGTTCTACTGGACAGGCAACACGCAGATGAACTGCATGCGCCAAGCCATCAACCAGAGCCTAGAGCACGCCTACGCTCACCACATCCAACGGCTGATGGTCACCGGCAATTTCGCCCTGCTCGCCGGGATCGCTCCAAGTGCAATCTGCGAGTGGTATCTGGCGATCTATATGGACGCCTTCGACTGGGTCGAACTGCCCAACACCCTGGGTATGGTCATGCACGCTGATGGCGGCTATCTGGGTTCCAAACCCTATTGCGCAAGCGGCCAGTACATCAAGCGCATGTCTGACTACTGCCGTGGCTGCGCTTACAAAGTGAGTGAAAGCATCACAGACGACGCCTGCCCGTTCAACGCGCTCTATTGGCACTTTTTGATGCGTCACGGCGACCGCCTGCGCGGCAATCAACGCATGGGCATGATCTACAAAAACCTCGACCGCATGCCTGAATCCAAACAGCAAGCGCTGTGGGACCGCGGCCAGTTGTTGCTCACTGCCTTGGACAACGGTGAATCGTTGTGAAAAAAAGTGAGCTGCCAGTCAAAACCTGCGCCACCTGCGGGCTGCTGTTTACCTGGCGCAAGAAATGGGCTCGCTGCTGGGAAGATGTGCGCTACTGCTCGCAGCGTTGTCGACGGAGCAAGAAGAAGCCAGATGGTCTGTGACATGCGAAAAACAGGCAGGCGCTGGCGATCTTTTGGTCTTGGGGATTCGCCGCTCACCTGAGCGGCGCTCCTGCGGCCCGCATCGCAGCTTGCGATCCTTGTCAGCGACTACGTTGCTCGCCAATCAGGATGTCTTCAAAAAACGCCCCGACCGGTTCTGTGGGGTGACACAGCTGTATTTCCAGCACCCAGACCATTTCGCTCGGGACGATCTCGATCTCTGCCAGCTTGTCTTGCCCGAACAGGGCATGGGGGAAGTCGGCAATGCGGTGTCCGGCCAGGTTGCGTTCAAGGCGCCAGCCTTGGGTATGGGCACTTTGCTCTGCGAAATCATACAGCTCGCGCCCGGTCAGCCCGCGGTGCCAGGCGTCGCGGGTTTCGTCGAACACTTGGTGCAGCGCCTTGACGCAGTCCTCATACAGCCGGTGCTCACCGAAGACAAACGTGTCGCCATAATCACCTTCATAGCCGTCCCACACCGGGCCAAGGTCGACCACCGCGATGTCGGTGGCGCGCAGCTTGCGCTGCGGGTCAATGCCTTGGCGCGGGGTGCGGATGGTGTCGTCGCCAAAACGTATATAGGTCGGGTGCCAGGTGTGGGATGCCCCCATGCTCTGCAAGGTCTGACTGGCCATATCGAGGGCTTGCGCGGTGGTCATGCCAACTTTCAATTGCTCAGCGATGGCCGCCAATGCCCGTACCGTTTGCGCACGAGCTGCGAGCATGCCATCCAGTGAGTAGCGCGGACCGACTTTTTCCAGCACCGGGTCCAATGCCTTCAATGATGAAGCTGGCGCTAATACACCGCTGGTCACGAAAGCCTCAGCGACAAATCGATGGGCCTGCACACCCGAAGCCAGGCAGGTTTCACGCACCTGATTGATCATCGCGCTATTGCCACAGGCATAGATTTGGCTATCGGCCCAATTGTGCGGTTGTGCCTGCGCGACCTGCTGTACGCGGGCGTCTGCCGACAGCACCCGATGCCATTTAAAACGTGGATGGGCGCGGCTGGCCTGTTGCAGAAATTCAGCGTCGTAGAAGTCTTCTGGCGCGGAGTTACCCCAATACAAGGTAACTTCGGCGTCACGGGCCAACGCCGTTAACAGCATCGGTTTGATGCCGGCATACCCGGTTCCGGTGGCGAACAACACAACCGGGCACTCATCCTCATGCTGCCAGGTGCACGCGCCGACAGGGCCTTCCAGGGTGAGCACATCGCCCACTTGCAGGTCAGCCAGAATACCCTCGGAAAACACGCCGCCACTGACCTGACGAATATGAAATACACACAGCCCCTGGTCCTGTGCAGGCAAATTGGCCACGGAAAAACAGCGGCTATCGCCATCATCGAGACGAAATCTGACGTACTGGCCGGCGCGTACCTCAAGGGGCTGAGCGGGCAGCAAGACCAGTTCGAAAATATCCACACTCAGTGACCGCTTGCTGATCACCCGTGCGCTGACGTCCCGCACCGGCGTGTCCAACGACCAACCGGGTATTTCCAGGCGCAGGTCGCTACAGGCATGGCTCTGACACAGCAACATCTCGTCCGCCGTCAGCGGGTAGCAAGGGGCTGGCGCGTCTGGCGCGAGGTGCTTTGCGCGGTAGTGACCTGAGACCACCTTGACCTTGCACGACCCGCAAGCGCCGCGCCTGCAAGAAAACGGCACCGCCAGACCGCTGGCCAGCATGGCGTCGAGGAGTAATTGATCGGCAGCTTGAAAGGTTTTGCCCGAGGGCAACAACTCTACAACATGGCGGTTCTGCATAAACACCTCAGGGCAATTGAGGTTCGATTGTTGCGTTAGACTAGGACCCCAAGAACCTCCAGTTTTGGATAATTCATATGGTCCAGCTTCGCAAATGGCGCCCGCTGCTCAAACTCGATGGCGCGCAGCCGCAAGCGTCATACCGAAAGATCATTGAAGGGTTAGTGAGTGCGATTGTCGAAGGCCGTCTGCGCCCCGGAACGCTGCTACCCGGTACGCGGGAAATGGCACGCCTGCTGGACGTCAATCGCAAGACGGTGATCCTCGCTTACGAAGAGGCAGTGACCAAAGGCTGGTTGGTCAGCCTTCAACGTCGCGGCACGTTCGTCAGTACACAACTGGCGCCAGGAAAGGTTGCGGCCCCCAGTGCCCCCGCGTCATTTGCCCTGGCGCTCAAGCCAACCCCGGCCGCGATCTATTTCGACCCGGGCGAGCAAGTCATCGCGCTACAACATCAGGCCGGGGCGCTGTTTTTCGATAATGGCGCCTCTGACCATCGCTTGCTGCCCCAGGCAGTGCTGCACCGTTACTACCGCAACGCTTTACGCAACAGCTTCACCACCAATACCGTACGCCATGGCAGCGAGAGCAGCAGTCAGTACCTGCGCAAAGCCTTGGCTGAAATGCTGCGCCATAATCGCGGCCTGACGGTGGACGCGCAGCAGATTTGCCTGACCCAAGGCGTGCAGATGTCGCTGTACCTGACGGCCAGCGTGATGCTAAAACCCGGCGATGTGGTGGTGGTCGAACGCTTAAGCTACCCCCCGGCCTGGGAAATTTTCCGCCAGTTGGGCGCGCGATTGGTCACCGTTGACCTGGATGACGAAGGTTGCTGTGTCGATCAGCTCGCAGACGTGTGCCGGCTGCACAGCGTGCGGATGGTCTATCTCACCCCTCACCACCAGTTCCCTACCACCGTCAGCCTGCGTGCCGGGCGTCGCCAGCAACTCCTGGAATTGGCCCGACTGCATGATTTCTGCATCATCGAAGAAGACTATGACCATGAGTACCACTTTGCCGGCCGCCCCTATTTGCCTCTTGCTAGCGACAGCGCGCAGCGGCATGTGATCTACATCGGCTCGCTGTCCAAATCGTTGGGCAGCACGTTTCGTTGCAGCTACATCGTTGCCCCGCCAAATCTCATCCAGGCCCTTGAGCGTACCGCCGCGGTGACCTTGGGCCAGGGCGATGCCGTCATGCAGCGAATGCTGGGGGACTTGATCAACGACGGCGAACTGAAGAAGCATCTGCGCCGGGTCTCCAGAGAATACCGCCAGCGCCGGGACACGCTGCTCAGTTGCCTGCGGGAAGCATTTGCCGAGCAGATATCCGTGCAGGAGCCGGAAGGAGGACTGGCGCTGTGGGTGAGGTTCGCTGACTCAATCGACGTCAACCAATTGGTGGAAAAAGCGTTGGAGCTGGATCTGGTAATACGCAACGCTCGCCAGTTTTCACCCGACGGTCACCCTGAAAACGCCTTGCGCCTGGGCTTTGCCTCGCTCAACCAGGAGGAAATCCGCAGCGCTACACAGCGCCTGGCCCAGGCGGCGCAGGCCATCAAGCGGTAAAGCGCATTTACAACACCTCTTTATCCACCCGGGTGTGCTCCGCAGCAATCACCCGACCGTCCGCCGCCACTGGCTGCATGAGCGGCAGCGGTTGCTGTGTCACGGTATCCAGCAGTCGTGAATGGGCTTCGTGCGGCTCGAACAAGTGCTGCTCCCCCCATTGGCGCAGCGCTACTACCAGGGTAAACAGGCTCTCGCCCTTGGCTGTCAGCACGTACTCCTGATACGACGTGCCATCGGATGCCGGGCGCACCTGCAAAATATCCGCTTCAACCAGCGCCTTGAGGCGCTGGGTCAGAACACTGCGGGCCACCCCCAGGCCACTTTGAAAATCGCCAAACCGGCGCACGCCATCAAAGGCGTCCCGCACGATCAACAATGACCAGCGATCTCCAATCAAGTCGACCGTTCGTACCACGGGGCAGGTTTGCGCTGAAAGGTTGCGGGTTTTGCTCATGCCGGTTCCTTGGTGTGTGTCGGACATCAGATCGAATCAAAAAAGCAGTTTTATTTTAAGACTGACAGGCCTAGAATCAAATCGGTCTTTTTTTGAGACTGGATTAACCAAAGGTTCGACTATGCCCATTGATCAATGCCTGTCCGCCCGCCCCTTGACGCCTGAACCCGCGAATACGCCCCTGCCGCGTAGCCTGGTGGGGCTATTTGCCTGCGCGAGCGGGTTGAGCGTCGCTAACGTCTATTATGCCCAACCGCTACTGGATCAAGTGGCTGCTGATTTTGCCATTAGCCAGGCTGCGGTTGGCGGTGTCATCACTGCTACACAGGTCGGTAGCGTACTCGCGTTGCTGCTGATTGTGCCGCTGGGCGACCAGATGGACCGTCGTTCCTTGATGTTGATGCAGATTGTCGCCCTGATCGGCGCACTGTTCTGTGTAGGCATGACGCACTCCCCAACGGTGATGTTAGTCAGCATGCTGGCCATCGGTCTTATGGGCACGGCCATGACCCAAGGCCTGATTGCCTATGCCGCGACGGCCTGTTTGCCGCAAGAGCGCGGGCGCGTAGTGGGGACAGTTCAAGGCGGGGTCGTTATCGGTCTGCTGCTGTCACGGCTGGCCGCCGGATTGATCGCGGACATGGCCGGTTGGCGCTGGGTGTATCTGGGCGCGGCGCTGGTGATGCTGGCGTTGGCGGTTACGCTCTGCAGATCGCTGGTTTCGCAGCGTCCTTCTACGCCTCCCATGCCCTACCCGAAGCTAGTGTTTTCAATGTTCACACTATTGAAAAACGATCGCGTCCTGCAAATCCGCGGCATGCTTGCGCTGTTTATCTTTGCGGTACTGAGCATCTTCTGGAGTGCGCTGGTTTTTCTACTGACGAGCCCGCCCTACTCCTTTTCGCATACCACCATCGGCACCTTTGGTCTGGTCGGTGTGGTCGGTGCTTTGGCGGCGGCACGTGCAGGCGTGTTGGCGGACAAAGGGCTGGGTCAATGGACCACCGGTTTATCACTGACGTTGCTGATACTGGCCTGGCTGATGCTTGCGCTCACCCCCTGGTCCATCCTGTGGCTGGTCCTTGGCGTGGTGGTGCTGGACCTTGGCGCCCAGGCCATTCATGTCACCAATCAGAGCATGATTTTCAGTACCAGCACGGGTTCACACAGCCGGGTGGTTGGCTGCTACATGCTGTTTTATGCCGTGGGCAGCGGCCTCGGCGCACTCGCCTCGACCACCCTCTACACACTGTATGGGTGGACGGGCGTTTGCGCGCTGGGCACCAGCGTCAGTCTGGCAGCGCTGGTGTTCTGGGGGCTGACGCTAAAAGGCACTCAAAGCACTTGATAGCGACTTTGCACAAAGCCGTTATCGGACATCGCCGAGTCGATCAGGAGTAGTTTCTGTTCGGTGCCCAGCGGGCCAAACAAGGGGATACCCCGGCCCAGCAACACGGGAATGCGGGTGATGACGAGCTCATTGATCAGGCCAGCCGCAAGAAAAGCCTGAACGGTCTGCCCACCGTCGATGTACACATGCTTCATACCGCGAGCCGCCAACTGCGCCACGATATCGGCCGGCTCGCCTGCCAATACTTCAACCTTGCCTTGCAAGGGTTCAGGCAGGCTCACGCCTAGACGGGAAAGCACGATGACCGCTTTATCCGCATAAGGCCACTCAGGAAATGACAGCACCTTGTCCAAGGTTTTGCGCCCCATGACCAACGCATCGATGCTACTCATAAAGTCTTCGTAGCTGAGGCCATTCAACGCAGGGCACTCATACTCAGGCGAGTGCAACCATTCAATATCGCCATCTTCGCGCGCGATAAAACCGTCTACGCTGGCGGCGATAAACACCGAGCATTTGATATCCATAACCTGCAGCTCCTTTTTTTTGGGCGCCGTTTATAGCATGAACGGCACCACGAAAGCTGCGCTGATTAGCGCGATAGCGCTGTGCTTAGTCACTCGCAGACGCTGATCGCTGCACGGCGATGCACTTGATCTCCACCAGTAAACCGGGCTTGGCCAGTTCACTGACGCCAATACAGGTCCATGCGCAAGTGTTGCGGGGGAACAGGCTGTCTTTCACCTGCCTGAACAGCGGCATGTGCTGGTTCATATCGATGTGATAGGTGGTCATTTCGACCACATCCTCAAAGCCACAGTCAGCGGCTGCGAGCACCTGGCGAAGGTTTTCCCAGGCGGCCAGAAACTGTTGTTCGGGGTCTTCTATGACCTGTAAATCAGCCGTGCGCCCGACCTGACCTGCGCAATACAGCGTTGTGCCGACTTTGACTGCGGGCGCATAACCGGCGCGCTCAGTCAGCAATTTCATGGTGTCTGGAACGATGATCTGACGATCACTCATGGTGGTCACTCCCAACCCACCGCTTTGGCGATGGGCGCAGCTTGCTGGCAAACGTTAACAGGGACTCAAGGTTCCTGACGGGTTGGCGCAATGACGATTTCGCGAATACACACGCCTTGCGGCTGCGAATAGGCGTAGCTGATGGCTCTGGCGACATCTTCCGGCGACAGCACAACACCGCCCATGCCTTGCTTCCACTCTTGATAGCCGTCCTTGATGCTTTCGTCTGTGGTGTGGCCCAGCAATTCGGTTTCTACCGCGCCTGGCGCGATGGTCACGACCCGCACGTTGCTTGGAGAGAGTTCTTCACGCAGGTTTTCGGACAACCCGTGGACCGCAAATTTGGTGCCCACGTAGACGGCATGATTCGGAAAGGTTTTATGCCCGGCCACCGAACCGATGTTGATGATGGTGCCGTGCTTGCGCGCAACCATGCCGCTTGCCACGGCCAGTACGCCGTTGAGCAGGCCGCGTACGTTGACGTCGAGCATCGTGTCCCACTGAGACGGGTCCTGTTCGCTCATGCTGCCCAGCAGCATCACACCCGCATTGTTGACGATGGCATCCACCGGGCCGAATTGTTCTTCGGCCTGTCTCACCGCGTTAACCACCGCTTCGCGGTCGATCACGTCTACCGACAAAACCAACGTGTTGGGCAGTTGCAGCGCCAGCATGGGTTCCAGCCGACGGGCCAGCAGCAGCAATGGATGGCCTTCGCTCGAGAGCAGACGTGCGGTTGCCAGACCGATCCCGGAGCTCGCACCCGTGATAACGATCAGAGGTTTTGAAGTAGTAGTCATAGTAGGTGCTGCCCCTCAGGTATCCAAAAGACCGATGTCTATCAGCGATTCAAGGTCGCCATTTTAGAAGGCCAAGATCACAAAAAAAAGTTTTCGGCGCTCTGAACGTAGAGCGATCGACGATTGCTTGAACCGCTTGGCAAATTGACAACACGGCCTTAAAACCGATGAAGACATACCCGTAGCAGTTGACGAGCTTTGCGAGGCTACGTCCGGCTGCGCAGCAGTCGTAAAACCATGCTCTGCGGTGTGTCATTTGAAACTGCTACGTAGCCTCGCGGTGCTCGTCAACTGCAACGAAGGGTTGGGATGCTCTTTTCAAAGCGGATATCACCCTCGGGCAGATTCTTCACAGGCTGCCAGCCGAGTGCTCGATAGAAGCCATTGGCGCGGCTGGCTTCAGCGGTTTCCAGCCATATGGTTGAGTGCTGCTCAAAGAGAAAGGCCTCGACCTTGGCCATCAACAGGCGACCCAGTCCGAGCCCCTCGTAGTCCGGCAGAACGAAGGCGGCAAACACACACGCGTCTTGCAGATCAGCCATGGAAAACCCGACTGGGGTGCCATCGACCTCGGCAACCCAAATGCAGGGCGCCTGGGCAATAGCTTCGCGGATCGCGTCTGGCGTCACGCCGATGTCTGCCAATTGCTCACGTGACAAATGGTTTTCCCGAACACGGGTTCGAATATCAAAAATGGTGTCGATATCGCCCTGATCAGCAACTCTTATTGTTTTTTCCATAAGGCGCACTCCGTTTAATTCAGCCATTGAAAGCTATTTGTCACCCAAGGTATTTATTCAAGGTATCGACGTCGCTCTGAGTACGTAGCCAGCGCCTCGCCGACCTTTGCTGGCATCAACTCCAAATACACCGCAATCGCCGCCGCATAATCTCGATAGGCCCAGGGCTGGGCAGTAATCACATTGTCATCAATCACAATATTGGCCCTTTCGAAAAAACTACCCTTCCAGTACCGGGCTGCTGCCTCAACCTTGTCCGTATGAGCATGTTCTTGCGTGTAGTTGTGGGTAGCACGACGTCCCTTCAATACACCGGCGTAGGCCAGCACCAGATTACCCGCACAAATCCCGGCCATCAGCACAGAGCGCTGCATTTGCTTGTGTAACGCCTCAACAATAAGCGAACCGGAGGTTAATACCCCCCGCGAATCACCGCCAGGCACCAGCACCGCGACTGTTTCAGCTTTTGCGAGCGCCGCATAATCGCCATCGACTTGCAGCTCAAAGCCTTGAGAGCTTTTATGGGACTCGCCCTCAGGTGTATAAAAACGCACAACGTACTGGCCTGACAGTTGCTCAAGGGCCAACGCAATTTCGAAAAAAATGCAGCCGGGATAGAGCACCACAGACACTTCTCGCGCCAAGGCTGGAGTTGTCATCATTTGCGTCATTTCCAAGGGCCTGTTCCAAGACGTCGAATGCCTGCGAAAGGCTCATCGAGCAGATTAATCACCTGTGAGTCGCAGTTGCTCACGCCATACTCAGCGCAACCACCGCCCTAAGTCCAACCATACCGCCCAGCCCCGACAAACAAACAATACCGACGGCATACGTCACGGTTCGCCAAGGCTGCCACCCTGCCAGATAGCACACGGAGTGCAACACCCGCACAACGCAGAACATGCAGAATAGCCAAATCGAGGCACCTCTCGACGTCTCCAATGCACAACACAAACCACCCAATACAAAGAACAAAGGGATGTTCTCCAGGTCATTGGCCCAGGCTTTGGCGGCGCGAGTGACTTGCGGCAACTCCTGTGGGCTGACCGGGCGGTTGAAGTAACCCGCGTCTTCACGATTGGTAAAGGCCAAGGACCTGATGCGATAGAAGCCTTGATAGCAGGAAAGCGCAAACATCTTCACGCACAGCACTACCACGCAGAGCGCGTAGACACTCAACACGCCGCTCATGGCTGCTCCCTGTGTTTAAAGCCATTGACCACGATGTACAGCAGCGGGCCGATGGATACGAATACAGCAGTCAGCATGAAATAAGGCAACAACGAGACCTTAGAGCGGCCCTGCCGTTGCGCATCCCGGTACATCCATACGCACGCCAGGGCCGCCATCAAATAGAGGTCAATCACCACTTGGGCGGTGTCCGGGCTGGACATCAGTACCAGGCCAAACTCAATCAGTGGCTGCTCTGCCAGCCAAAGGGTGTAGGCCGTGTACACAGAGAAACCCAGTAAAGCGACAAGGGCGAGATACGGTCTTTTCATGTCTTCATCCAGGAAAACTGCAACGGCTGATGGGAGGCCCACGTTAGTGATACTTTTGCCTGCTCAGCAATGACCTCACAGGTCATGGACTATTCCCGTTTGCACTGCCAGAGTTCGCCCCATGAGCAGCCCACCGATTCAGCGCACTACGCCCCCGACCACCGCAGGCCCACTGTTGCGTGAGATTCGCCGCCACGCCCGATTGAGCCAGCTTGAGTTGTCTCTGATCACCGGTGTTTCCCAGCGCCATCTGAGTTGCATCGAAACCGGGCGTGCAAGACCAAGCCCCGCCACGCTGCATCATTTACTGATGGCCCTCGAAGCGCCTCTTGACCAGTGCAACAGTGTTTTCCGGGCGGCGGGTTATGCGCCGCGCTATGAAGCCACCCCGCTGTCCTCCCCCGCCATGGAGTCGGTGCGTGAGGCAATCACCCATGTCCTGCACGCCAACAACCCGGCCCCGGCCATTGTGCTGGGCAGCCACTGGGAAGTGCTGGCCGCCAATGCCAGCACTCAAGTGCTGTTCGACCTCATCGGCCTGCCGAGTGATTCGGCACATGGGTTGAATCTGTTAGTCACCCTGCTACAGCCCGGCGGGCTGGGTGATCATTTGATCAATGCCGACGAAATCCGTCATGTTGCCTGGCAGCGCGCAACCCGCGAGGCATTGGACAACCCCGCTCTGGCCAGAATACTGGAGCGCCTGCCCGCACCAGGCGCCCCTGATTCAGGCCCCGGCGTACTGCCCCCGCTGGTGTTGACGCGTATTAAAAGTCCGCAGGGCGAGCTGAACTTTATGTCCACGTTCACCACCTTCGGCATGCCGCTCAACATTACCGTCACGTCACTGCGCATCGAACATTTGATTCCGGCGGATGCGCCCACCTGGCAAATCATGACTGCGGCATACGAGCAATCGCGCCTTTAGCCGAACATAGACCCTGGCTATCAATCCATCTATGCCTGTCGCAGCGTGATCGAGCCATGGCGGCATTTACCTATATCAAGCGCACTGCTCAACCTGTGTAGCGTCTTCTCCTGGCAAATTATCCCCAGGAGCACACATGCCCACCTCCCTTGCGACACCCTCCTCCACGGAGGCTGTGCAGGCACAAAGCCTGAATCAATTGTTTACGTACCAGCAGGCGTTGAAAACGCTGCTGGATGCGCTGCCCGACTCAAGCAAGGCGCTGATAGACCTGCTTTACGCGCAGGTCCAGCAGTCATTCCTCAAACATCCCCTGCCGATTGCTCTGGACGCGGTGCACTACGAAGAGAGCATCTTGCTCACCCTGCACTCGGGCTCAACCCTGGTTGACTGGCCGCGACCAGCCACTGCCAAACCGATAACCAACTTGTTTAATCACACGCCGTGGGGCGGAGAACATTTCGACACAACCAACCGGGTCTATCGCTTCTTCACAAAAATCATCCATGACCAAGCACACCCGTCTTTCCCGACACGTAAACGCACTGTCCACCTTACGACGGCCGGCACACCTGCCTTCGAGCAGTTTGTTGATGATTTACTCCGCCATCCTGATCGTTACTACCAGCGCCAACTGGATAACTTCTGGCGCGGAGCCTTTGCCCCCGGCAACCCCCTCACTCGCCAACAATGGCTCGTAGAGCAACTGGGTAAAGCGATCGCGAGCGAGGCCACGCTGCGGGTCGCGGATCACACCCTCGAAGCCTCCGGAAAAGGGCTGATCGATACACTTATCAGCAAACCTCACAGCCAGCTCCGCGAGCAACTGCCCGTGGCACAACGGCCGGCCACGTTCTCTGTGAGTATCGAAGGCAAAAATAAGCAGGCTGACATTCCTTTGGCCGGGGTGTTCGTGGTCTCGAGCCAAACGCCCACTGGGGTTATCGGCGCCAGTACCGATCTGGGCACCATGCTGCTGTTCACCCCCGACAAAGGCCTGGATCTGTTCAGCTCGCTGCAGGCACTGGATCAAGCGCTGCGCACGCGGTTCATTGAGCCTGAATCTGTCGATGGATTGCTGGGCACCGTCTGTTGGCAAGACCAGGCCCGAGCCCAGAGTTATCAAACCACTGATATAACGTTTGCTTACGCGCAGGTATCTGAAAATATCTTCGAGCACTCTGTGCGCTCACTCTTGACCCTGCAAAAACAAGACATTGCCCACGGCTGGAGCTGTTTGCCCAGACACGAATCCAACGCCGAACAGGTGTATGAGCTTTTCAACCGCCTGGCGCACATCGGCCCGCTTGTGGATATCCGCAACCGCTTGGTAGATCGTGGCAGGCGTTACATCGAAGCCAATCTGCCGTCGTGGTACCTGGCCGCCAGCGCCAAAGATCAGCAAGCGCTGGATAGGCTGGTGGTGGCCGAGTTAGCGTCCAACCAAACCTTCGCCAAGCTGTTCAACGAGGCGGACATACCGACCCTGGCGAGTTTTGCCCGCACGGCGCTGATTCGACAACTGGCCATCGACTACCCAGACAAGCCGATCGATCCAGATCGTGTGCAGGTCAGCATCACTCACACCTTTAACCCCGCCAGCCTTGGGGGCGGCGTTGGCCCCGACCACGTGGGCTATATCGGTGACCCGGCAGTCCAGCCAACTCACACCTTGAGGTTGACCTTAACGACGCTGGCGTTGCGCAACATAGACCCTTGGGATTACAGCTTTTACAGAATTTTCTCAGGTCAAAGAACCTCAATGTCCGCCACTTATAAAGAACCAACCGGCCAGTTCATCGAATTTAATGAGCGTTATCTGAAGTCGCTGGTCCAGCGCCTGGACGTGAGCGAACGTTACGACCAAATGCTGCAAGCGCGGTTGATCACTAACGGCTCCGCTCTGCGTATAGCCTGGACCGACGCGCACCGCGCCAGCCTGGCGTGCGCGGCCCTGGCAGCGCAACTGGACACCCGCAGCTTGCTGCAAAACAACCCCCTGCGCAGTCAACAGTGGCTGCAAGCCATCGTCGAGGCCGATACTCTGGCCAGCCGTAACAAAGTGGGGGGGCACAGCGTTATCGCCAGCTCAATGCTGATTGCCAACTCGGCCAGTACTCGCAATGGTTATCCGCTCAATGACGTGCTGATCATCAGCCTCGAGCAACGCAGACCTATCCCCAATGTCATCCTGTACACACCGGGCGCGCCGAACGAGCAGACCTTCAAGGAGTTCGCCAGCCTGGAGGCCATGCAGCAGTTTTTGATGCAGCAATGGGCTGAATCGCTCGAATGGCGGCGCTACATTCTGCAGCACCTGTCCAAAGCGGGGCAGGCAGCACTGACTGAACAGCCCTGGCAACTCGGTGAACTGCTGCTCAATGCCCGCAGCCGGGTCGGTAACCCGTTCCAGACCGTGCATACCTTTGCAATCAATGAACCGCTTCATGATGCGCTGTATGAGCAAAGGGCCTCGACCTTGCGCCACAACGCCGACCACGACTCAACCAGCAACGCCGAGGTCGAAGAGCAGTCACTCTGGAACAAGCTGACTTTCGGCACTGACCTGGCATTGGACCTGGTGCTGATGCTGCCCATCGCGACCGCTGCCAAGACCCTGCACAGCGTCACAAAAGTTTTTTTGCTGCTCAAGCAGGCAGGCGCCTCAACATCCACATCCAGAGCGCTGTGGTCCATCACCGGAGCACGACACTTTCCCCCGAGCGCGCCCAAACTCCGTGCCTTAGCCTCACTCAGCCCCTCTCCCGATCTCTCGGGCATGCACGTGCACGTCAGCTCCGCAGAGCTAAATCACATCAAAGGCAACCTGTACCAAAGCAAAAACAGCGCCCAGCACTATGCGTTGATCAACGGCAAGTATTACTTGAGCAATGTGGCTCAGGGTCAACGTTTTATTTATCCGCCCAGCACTGCCCTGCAAACCCTGCGCTATCCACTGTTTGAAGACTCCCACCTGAACACCTGGCAGGCAGAACCCCTGCCCAGGCTAAGGGGAGGTATGGATCCAATTGAAAAAGGCCCATCGCAAACCACCTACCAGGACTACGAACTGCCCATGACAGACCGTGCGTTACTCCCAGCAATCAATATGGGCTTGCCCGGGGCCTTTAGTATTGGCGCACAAACCCTGACCCTACCGCAGAGCATGTCGACAAGCATGCTGCACCTCTTTGCCATTCAGTCTCGACTGCGCAGACACGCAAGGCTGTTCTACTCAACGTTCAAGGAGAAAGCCGGGGCGCTGGTGATACCGCCGCGAAATGTGTTGCCTGAACCTCTGTTTGATCATCTGTTCAGTCAGCGTAAGGGTGTCGTCATCGGAGAAACTCACCACATCGCCCTGACGCGCAAACTGTTGATCGAGAACATGTCAGCACTCAAGAGGCAGTCACTGGAGCGCATTTACATGGAGTTTCTGATTACGGAAGTTCATCAAGAGCTTCTGGATACGTTCAACACATCGCCGGCAATGCCAATGCCACTTCTGCTCAAAGAGCGTCTGCAATGGCTGGACGCTCATTTCAACTTGTCCAATACACCTCATAACTTCACGCAACTGGTCGAAGCGGCACATGCGCAAGGGATAAGCGTGATGGCGCTTGATAGCGCAGCCTGCGCACAACTCGAAATAGGCAACCTTTCCCCGCCAGGGGCAGCGCAGACATTGTCCGACCAACTTGATCGAGTCACCATGTTCAATTTCTTCGCCCATAAAAAAATACAGTTCGATCAAGATAAATACGGCCCGAACCGCTGGCTGGCCCTGGTAGGGCTTGCCCACTGCAATACGTTTCAAGGGATACCGGGCTTGGCCAACCTGAGCAATGCAACCAGCATCCGCGTGATAGGCAGACTTCCAACGCTGCCCATGAGAACCTCGCGTGATTCGGGCCTCATCATTCCGTCCCCCTGGCGCACTCACCAATTAA
Organism: Pseudomonas sp. HY2-MNA-CIBAN-0224; assembly: GCF_040310285.1. Lineage (NCBI taxonomy): Bacteria > Pseudomonadati > Pseudomonadota > Gammaproteobacteria > Pseudomonadales > Pseudomonadaceae > Pseudomonas > Pseudomonas sp. HY2-MNA-CIBAN-0224. The sequence goes on from NZ_JBEOPQ010000022.1 coordinate 63,979, forward strand.
ACGCCCGTTGCGAACTGTTAGTGCATGTCCCTTCCGTAGGTAACAGCTTTTCTGTGACTACGCGGATCCACAGCCCCAATATGTTCACCCTCACCTACGGGCCTCCCGGCAACGTTTTTGTGCATTACCTGAACGCTCATCACCAACGTTTCGATGTCCCTCTGCTGATGGATGGCAACCAACCCTACGTTGACCACTCCCTGTTTGGTTCGGTGAGCAATCGCCGTTTTAACAGCCAGGAAGAACTGGTGGATGCACTGACGGATGAACTGCACATGACCGAGGTCTGAGGTTATTTAAAATACAAAACTTCACTAAAAAGTTCATATGTAGGAATTAGCCGTCAGACAAAAACATTATCAAAAGTAAGCCTGCTCCTGATTTTTGCTTGATGGTTGTGACTGCATAGCCGCCTGCCTAGACTCGCTTTATGTAGGGATAAGTACCCACATCAACGACATTCAATCTGAAACCGCCTATCAACAAAAAAACAACAGAGAATGCATCATCAATACTTATTAACTGTTAGTTAGTTGCAGGAAGCTTCTTACACAGGCTCCCTGCAACTAACCGCCCAACTCAACCCCTTATTAAACGGTATCGCCATGTCCTTGAAAGATCGCTTTGCGAAAGAACTTCGCGACCTCCAGGAGTTGGGGCGCGAATTTGCTGAGGACAACCCGCAACTGGCACCGTTTTTAGGGCCGGGCGCCAGCGATCCGGACGTGGCGCGATTGATGGAGGGGTTCGCTTTTTTGACTGCCAAACTGGCGATGAAAATCGAAGATGATCTGCCCGAACTCACCCTCCCGCTGCTGCAAATGGTTGCCCCGAATGCTTTGCGGCCATTGCCGAGCACCACGCTGATGCGCTTTGAACCGGTGCAACATGCGCTCAGCGGCTCGCAGATCATCCCCAAGGGGACACTGTTGCATGCCAGGCCGGTCAATGGCGTGAACTGCACCTTCCGCACCTGTACGGACGTGCACCTGCACCCGATGGTGGTGAGCAGCGCCAGTGTTTCCCACAGCGTGCAAAAGTCCGTTATCAGCCTTGAGCTGCAAGCCCTGTCACAACAGCCCTGGAACCAGATCAACTGCGACCGGCTGGATTTCCACCTCGGCGTCAATAACGCCAACGCGCTGGTGCTATACCAATGGCTCTCACAGCACCTCAAGAGAATCAGCCTGGGCATCGGTGATCATCAACTCAGCTTGCCTCCAAACATCTTGAGTTTTGCCGGCTTCGACCCCGATGACGCGCTGCTGCCTGGCTTTGCTCCTCATCAGAACGGCTATCGCCTGCTGCAGGAGTATTTCTGCTTTCCCGAGCGTTTCCATGGGTTCACGCTCAAAGGGCTAAAGCGCCATTGGCCCGAACAAACCAGCGAAACCGTGCGCCTGGAACTGCATTTTTCCAGGCCGATGCCCACCTTCGTAGAGGTCAGCCCCGAGACGTTCTGCCTGTACTGCACCCCTGCCATCAACCTGTTTGAGCACGCGGCCGAGCCTATTTTGCTAGACGGTGCAGAACTGAATCAAATCGTACGCCCGCTCACCCGGCGCCCGCAGGCTTACAGTATTTTCAGCGTTGATCGGGTGAGCGCCCGTCAGCGTGACCCCGAGTCAATACAGCCCGAGCGGCATTTCGAGCCGTATCAGTCGCTGGTCCATCGCGTCGAAACCGCTAGCGAACAGGAAGCGGCCTATTACAACCTGGCGATTGAACCCGAGCTGCTCACGCAGCAGGCCAGGCATACTCTTAGCCTGATACACGGCAATCAGCGTCCTTACCTGGGCCAGCGTGAAGAACTCAATATTGCCTTGACCTGCACCAACAATGATTTACCCCAACAACTGGAAATCGGTGATATCTGCCTGGTGACTCAGACCACACCGCCCTTTGCCACGTACCGCAACCTGACCCGGCCGACACGTCAATACCCGCCCGTGTTTGACGGTGAAGCGCATTGGGCGCTGATCTCCAACTTGTCGCTGAACCGACTGTCCCTGACCTCGCCCGCCGCGCTGAAGGCAGTGTTGCAGGTCTACGACTTTATCGCCCCCCATGACCTGCAACATCAGCGAGCCACCCAGCACCGCTTGGAGGGCATCAAAAAGGTCAGCAACCAGCCCACAGACTACGTGTTCAAGGGCATCCCGATGCGGGGCAGCCAAACCACGCTCTGTGTCGATCCGGCAGCCTTCAGTGGCGAGGGCGATTTACAGGTGTTCGGCAGTGTCCTGTCGCACTTTATGGCGTTATATGCCAGCAACCAGTCTTTTCACCTTTTACACATGGTCAATATTGCACGCGATAGCGAATTCACCTGGCCTGTTCAAACTGGCCAACAAGCCAACATTTAAACGTGTTAACGGGTGTGTATTTATAAAAACAGACCTGCTGCATAAACAAACAAAAAACATCCTGCCTATCACATATAGGAAACAGGTGATTCGCGCCAAACAAGCGCACTTATAAACACTTTCACGTTTATTTAAGCGTGGGCACTTACATGCCCGAATACCCATTATTCAAACCTGCCCATGCACTTAATATGCGGGAGCCATCATGCCCTCTTCACAGGATGTGCGATTCACCTTCAGTTCAACAGCCGACATTGCCTTTGATGTGGTGTCATTTGAACTGAGCGAAGGCATCTCTGAACTTTTCTGTTTAAACGTTGAATTGATCAGTGAGTCCGCCACTGCCGACTTCGCCACCCTGCTGGACAAACCCGCCACACTGACCCTCTTTCAGGGCGGCCAGGCCGTGCGGTACGTGCACGGCCTGATCAGCCAGTTCGAGCAAGGTAAAACCGGCTTTCGCCGCACCTGGTATCGCGCCCGTATCGAGCCCGAGTTGGCCCGCGCCAACCTGCAATCAGACTGGTGCATCTTTCAGCAGCGCAGCGTGCCGCAGATCCTCCAGCAGTTGTTCAAGGCGCGCCACTGGGGCGCATGCACTCAACGCCTCACCGAGCCCCATCAAACACGTGAATTCTGCGTTCAGGCAGGCGAGCTGGACCTGGCGTTTTATCAGCGCCTGGCCGCCGAAGAAGGCCTGCTGTCGATCTTCCAGCACAGTGAAGCCGGGCATTCGTTGATCCTGGCTGACCACATCGCCACCTTCGGCATTTTGCAGGATGAGCCGTTGGTGTACGCGCCCAACCCCGGCGGCGATCCCGCGCAACCGGCACTGCACAGCTTTACTTACCGCGAGCACGTGCGCAGCAGCGAGCAGACCCAGCGCGATTACACCTTCACTCATCCGCGTTACAACCTGGAACAACAAGAACAGGCGATGCATCTGGACCATCAATCCAGCGGCTATGAACGCTATGACTACCCCGGCCGGTACAAACATGACAACGCCGGTAACCCCTTCACCCGCACCCGCCTGCTGGCCTTGCGCAGCGATGCGCGCACGGTTGAAGTGACGGGTGATGATGCACGGCTGGTGCCGGGTTTGGCCTTTGATCTGGTCGGCCACCCGCGTGAAGACATGAACATCGGCTGGCGCGCCGTGCACATCCACCACAGCGGCCAGCAGCACACCGCCCTGGAAGAGGAGTCCGCCGACAGCCGTGTCGGCACCCGTTACAGCCTGACCGCCACCCTGATCCCCGACACTCTGCAATGGCAGGCCCCGCTGCTGCCCAAGCCGTGTATCGAAGGCCCGCAAATCGCCACGGTGGTCGGCCCGGCCAATGAAGAAGTCTATTGCGATGAGCATGCCCGGGTGCGTCTGCAGTTCCCTTGGGACCGCGAAGACCGCAACGATGACCGCAGCTCTTGCTGGGTGCGGGTGTGCCAGAGCTGGGCCGGGGCGGGTTGGGGCCATGTGGCGTTGCCCCGCATCGGTCAAGAGGTGCTGGTGGCGTTCCTGAATGGGGACCCCGACCAGCCGATGGTGATAGGCCGCAGTTACCACGCCATCAACCGCACGCCTTACAAACTCCCGGAGTTCAGGGCCATTAGCCCGATCCGCAGCAAGGAGCTGCACGGCCAACGCCACAACGAACTGCGCCTTGATGACACCCACGGCCAGATCAGCGCCACGCTGATGACCAACCATCAGCACACAGCGCTGAACATGGGCTTCTTGACCCATCCGCGCCCCGATGGCGGAGCACCTCGTGGCGAAGGTTTTGAATTGCGTACCGACGCCCACGGTGTGGTGCGGGCGGGCGGCGGTCTGTTGCTGACAACCCAGTTACGCGCCCGCGCTGTCGCCCATCACACCGACCTGCCCGAATGCGCCGAACAACTCAGTATTGCTCAGCAACATCACGCTACCTTTTCCCACCTGGCCCGCGACCATCTGGCCCAGGAAAGCGGCGATCAGGATGACGTCGCACAAGCACTCAGCGACCAGCATGCGGCCATTCGCGGCACAGGCGGCAACCCGAGCGCCAACCAGTTCCCGGAGCTGAGCGAACCCTATCTGGTACTGCACAGCCCTGCCGGACTCGCCAGCAGCACGCCGCAATCCACCCACTTGACCAGCGGCGAACACCTGGCACTGACCAGTGGCGGCCACACCAGCCTGGCCATCGGCAAACGCCTGCTGATCAGCGCCAGCCGCGGCGTGCGCACCTTCGTCCAGAGCCAGGGCTGGCGACTGGTCGCGGCCTCTGGCGACATCGACATTCGCGCCCTCAAAGACAACATCAACCTGCTGGCCAAGCTCAACATCACCGCCACCGCCGAACGCATCACCCTCAGCGCCAAGGAAGAACTGGTGATCCAGGCCGCAGGCAGCACCACCACTTATAACGCCGGTGGCATCACCCACACCACTAGCGGCCAATACATCGCCCATGCCAGCAACTTTGCCTATAAAAACGCGCAAAGCCAGGCCGCGGCGTTTCCCGGTGAGCCAAAGAGCGGCCAGGGCAATCTGGAGTTGTTTCAGCACTATGCAAGCCAGCACGCCTTTAAAGGCGCGGCTTATCAGGTTGAGGACGCATCAGGCCAAATCTTCACGGGCACGCTCGACGCGCAGGGCCACGCTGCCGTCGCAGGCCTCGCTCCCGGCCCGGCCAAAGTACAACTGGGCAAAGACCCTTCGGACACCTGGGCACTGAGCAGCTATATCGGCAAGCCCCATGCCCCGGACTTCGACTCGACTGCTCAGGCATTGCCCGGCAAAGCCGCCACTCAGATTGCGCACACCCTGCTGGCAGCGCACGCCACCCGGGAGAAAGGCCAATGAGTACTCGCCAAGGCCAAGTCGCCGTTGCACCACTGGACACGATTGGCGTCGAAGACCTGAAAAAAGGCGCAAATAGTGTCGATACCTGGCTGCGAAAAATCAGCGGCGACCGGATCACCCTGCAAGGGCTGAAAACGGTCGCCAACTACATCCCGATCGTCAACAACATCATGGCCGCTATTGATGCGGTCAACGACATCATCACCCTCGCCCGCAGTGAAAAACGCCATCTGCTCGACTGGGTCAGTCTGGCCATCAATCTGATCGGAATCATACCGGCCCCGCCCTTTATGGCAGGCGCGCGCACCAGTTTGCGCCCAACGCTTTTTCTCGTACGACAGAAAATCAACCAGAACCCCAAAGCCGTGCTCGGTGACGCACTCATCAGCGTTCTGGTCAGCCACTTGAACGCCACCATCCTTGGTTCGCTAGAAGACTTTGTAGAAAAAGCCCAAGCCCAGCTCGACGACATGCTCAAAAGAGCCGGTGCCAAGGGGCAAGAAATACTGCTCAGCTTCGCGCAGGGCATCGAAGATCTCGTCAACGGCACCCTTCACTACCAAGAGCCGCCCACCAGCGACTCATCATCACTGTTCGAACTGATCAGTAGCGCCATTACCAATACGGCGGGTAAAGCAGCCGTCAGCGCCCTGAACAGTGCCAGCGACTACATCCCTGACGACATTAAAAGACTTGCTCTCTTCAATGCCGGGCTTCTGCGCCTGCTCGCCAAGGAAGTGAACAGTCAGTTGGCCGCACTGGCTGACGTCAACACAGAACACAGTGTTGGCTATTTGCTCTCAGTACTTAGCAAGGCCACTAAAAAGAAGCGCAGAGACCTCAACGCAAACGTTCCTGTCGCCCACTCGGCACACGCCAGAAGCACCAGCGGTCAAGGGAACCTTGGCGCCATTGGCAGCCAGCCCCCTGCGCGCAAAGATGCCAATTGCACCAAAAATGTCGTCTGCCCGGTCACTGGCCACAGCATCAGCTTCGCCCGTGGCAGCGAATACCTCGCTCACACCGACTTTACGCTTGCAGGGCCTTTCCCGATCGAGTGGTCGCGGGCCTATCGCTCAAGCCAGTCAGCGCTTGACAGCGGGGTATTCGGCGCGCGCTGGACAACGCCTTATTCCATGTTTTTTGAGGTTCGTCACAAAGGGCTGGTGTACCACGCCAACGATGGACGCAGTCATGACTATCCATTGCCCAAACCGGGCAAGTTTCACCACGACCCGATAGAAGATGTCGTGCTGGTGCGCACCAGCGAGCATGAACTGTCGTTGGCCCGCGGGCACCAAAGCCAGGAACATTATCAGCGCATCGGCAAACACTTCTGCCTGACCGCCATCACCCTGCGCGGCGGCGCCCGCGTCACCCTGCACTATGACCACCAGCACGCAGACCAGGCCGTACTGTCGGACCTGATCACCTACCAGAGCGAGACCCCGCATCAGCACATCCACACCCAACTCGACGACCAGGGCCGCATCAGCGCCCTGTGGCTGATGCACGAGGGCGCGCCCTTGCGCCAGCTGGCGGGCTACGACTACGACGAACACGGCGATCTGCGCACAGCCCGCGACGAACACACCGCGCAGTGGGCGTATCAATACCAACATCACCTGATCACCCGCTACACCGACCGCACTGGGCGCGGCATGAACCTGCAATGGCAAGGCGACGGTCCGGACGCCAAGGCCGTGCGCGAGTGGGCCGACGACGGCAGCTACGACACCCGCCTGGAATGGGACGCCAATATCCGCCTCACTTACGTCACCGATGCCCTGGGTCAAGAGACCTGGCACTACTACGACATCCTCGGCTACACCTATCGCATCATTTACCCCGACGGCAACGAAGAATGGCTGTTTCGCGACGCCGCCAAAAACGTCACCCGCCATATCCACACCGATGGCAGCACCGATTCATACGCCTACGACGAGCGCGGCAACCTGCTGCAACACACCCGCGCCGACGGCAGCAGCATTCACCACGCCTATGACGACCAGGACCAGCGTTTCAAGACCCGCGATGCCGAAGGCGGCCTGTGGAAATATGACTACGACCCGCGCGGCAACATCATCGAAACCCTCGACCCACTGGAGAACACAACCTGCTACGCCTACAACAGCGACAACCTGCCGGTGCTCATCACCGACGCCCTCGGCGGCAGTAAACAACTGGCCTACAACGCCGACGGCCAACTGACCCGCTACACCGACTGCTCGGGCAAAGTCAGCCAGTGGCAGTACGACGCCCTCGGCCAGCTCAGCCGTTTTACCGACGCTGCGGGCAACATCACCGCCTACCATTACAGCGCCGGGCAACTGGTGCGTCTGACCCTGCCAGACAACACCGAAGAGCATTTCGAGCGTGATGCCGAAGGCCGCCTGCTCAGCCACACCGACGCCCTGCGCCAGCGCACCGTGTGGCAGTACAACGAAGCCGGCTTGATCCAGCAACGCCAGCAGGCCGACGGCACCACCCTCGCCTACCGCTGGGACAAACGCGG
>NZ_JBEOPQ010000023.1:0-70435 GCF_040310285.1 Pseudomonas sp. HY2-MNA-CIBAN-0224
AGCTTGCTCGCGATCTTTTGATCTTTAAAAGATCGCGAGCAAGCTCGCTCCTACAGGTCATGTGTTGTGCTTAGAAGGTGTAATCCGCCGTCACGAAGACCGAACGCGGTTCACCCATGATCCATTGTTGGCCGTCATTGTATTGGCTTAAGGCGTATTGGCGGTTGAACAAATTGTTTACGCGCAGCCCCAGGGTGGTTTTTGGCAGGGCTTTCCAGCTCACGGTGGCATCCACCACGGTGTAGCTCGGCAGCACGGCGGTGTTGGCCAGGTCTGCGTAACGCGCGTCGACATAGCGCACACCGGCGCCCGCGTTCACGTCGTCGGTCACGGCTTTGCTCAACCACAGGTTGGCGGTACGGCGCGGTACTTCGGCGGGGCGGTTGCCTTTGAACGACACGCCGCCCTGATCGAATTTGTCGTATTGCGCACGGACGATGGCGGCGTTGGCCTGGAGCTGCCAGCGGTGTGGCAGTTGCAGATCAAGGCTGGCTTCCAGGCCTTTGGAAGACTGTTCGCCGATTTGTCGAGTCAACTTAGTAACCGAGTCACGGCTCAGCAAATCCTTTTTAACGATGTGATACGCCGCCAGTGTCCACTCGCCGCGCTGGTCCCAGAACAGTTGCTTGAAGCCGACTTCAGTCTGGCGCGCATGGGCCAGGCCAAAGTTTTGCTGGTTCTGGTCCAGGCTGATCAAACCGCCCACACCATCGACGCTGGTGGCTTGTTGCGCGTAAACCGAGGTGTCCGGGGTCAGTTCGTACACCAGCCCGACTTTCCAGCTATTGGCCGACAGGCTGCGGTCCGAGCGGGTGGTGAGGTTGTCCACCGAGAAATCATCGCGGTCCAGGTGCACCATGTCGCGGCGCACACCGGTCACCAGCGACAGCTGATCGGTCAGCTCGGTGCGGTTTTCGGCAAACAGCGAAAACTGCTGCGTGGTGGTGGTGAACTGGTCGCGGTAAGGCGAAGCACTTTGCCATTGGCCGCGGTCCGGGTGGTACAGGTCGATCGGCTGGCCGTCTGCGTCCACGTCGTGATACGGCGAGTTGCTGTGCAAATTGAAGTGGATACGGTTGTAGTCCATGCCCACCAGGGTTTTGCTGTTGAGGCCGAACAGGTCATGGCTGAGCGCGAAGGTCTGGCGGTCGCCGACCTGTTCCTGCTCATGCTTGATGCTGAAATAGCCGCCGCGCAGCAGGGTTTGGCTGGCCTCGTCCCAAGCGTGGTTTTCGGCGTTCTGCCAACGGCGCTGGGCCTTGAGGTAATACAGTTCGTTGGTGGCGGTCAGGTTGTCGTTGATCCGCCATTCGCTGTTCAGGCGCGTCCACTGATCGTTGTAGTGCAACTTGGCGTCACTGACGTTGTAGTTCTTGTCGCGCAGGCCCTTGTGATAACGGCCATTGATCAACGGCACGCCAAAGTCGTTTTGCGGCTCCTGGTCGCCGTAGTCGTGGCTCAGGGTAAACGCCAGATCATCCGTGGCCTGCCAGCGCAGGGCCGCGCTGATAAAGGTGTTTTCAGAATCGCCGTGGTCGATCCAGCCATTGCTCTGGGTGTGGTTGATGTTCAACCGGTAGCTCAGGGTGTCGGTCAGCGAGCCGCCGCTGTCCAGTGCCTGCTGTTGGCGATCGTAAGAGCCGTAACCGACGCGGATGTGGTTTTCGATCTCACCGCTGAACGGTTTTTTCGGAATCACGTTGATTACCGCGCCGGTCGCGCCTTCGCCATACAACACCGACGCCGGGCCGCGCAGCACGTCGATGCGCTCAACCGACCAGTCATCCACCGGGAAGGTCACGGTGCCCGCGCCGCTGTACATGCGAGTGCCGTCGTACAGTTGCATGACCGAGCCTTCGCCGACAAAACCGCGCGCCGAGTACGCCGAACCGCCATTGCCCGGCGAGCCGGTGAAGCTGATGCCGGTGGTGCGGGTCACGGCGTCCTGCACGCTGCTGTCGCCACGGGCGCGGATCTGCGCGCCGGTCAGGCTTTCGACGCTGGCCGGGGTTTCGAGGCTGCTGAGGTTCAGGCGCGAACCGGCGGTGGTGGCGGTCTTGAGGTCGACGCTCTCGGCATCGATTTGCGGGGCGGTGATGGTGGCGGCAGGCAGCATCAGGGACGGCGCGGTGTCATCCGCGTGGGCGCTGTTAACCACCAGCAGGCAAAGGCTGGAAAGCAGGTACTTGTTCATTAGGGCAGTGAGTCGCTTTTTTCTGGAGGTGTGCCCGCTGCCTCCTGGCGGCGGGTGATCGAGCTTAAATTGTTTTGTTACACAGTAACAACAATTTCTCGCGTGATACTGGCGTGCCAGTATCCACATATCTCTGGATCGCGCATCTCGGATGTTTCATGCCCGCTATGAGGCACGCTCATGTTGAGGTTTTGAGCGCACGAGCAGGAGTAAGCGGTCCAGCAACCAGACGCCAATCAACGAGACACCGACCAAGGGGAACGCCACCGCCAGGGCGAGGATGATCACCACCCCGGTTTTCCAGGTCGGCAGGTCATGGCGCAGCGGTGGTACGCCCAGACCGCCTTTGGGGCGGCGTTTCCACCAGATCACCAGGCCGCTGGTCGAACTCAGCAGGATCATCAGGCAGATCAGCAGAATCGCGATCTGGTTCAGCGAACCGAACAATTTGCCTTCGTGCAGCATCACGCCCATTTCCGTGGCGCGGGCGACGTTGCTGTAATGCTGCCAACGCACATCGGCCAGGACCTCGCCGGTGTACTGATCTACATGCAGGGTGGCGTCGTTGCGCGGGTCGTCGGCGAACACGGCAATGGTAAACACGCCTTGCGCCGTGGTGGGCAAGGTGATGCTGTAGCCGGGTTCGACCTTGCGCGTGCTGGCGGTGTCGACCACCTCTTGCAAGGTGATGCCGGGCGCCGCCGGGCCAGACGTGTGGGCGCCGTGGGCCATGTGCTCGGCGTGCGCGCCGGACACCGGCATCGGTGTATTTTCCATGGCCCAGGGCACGGTCTGGCGGGCAGCGCTGTTGAGGGTGCGGGCCTCAACGTCTGATTGGGGCACGTTGTTCCACATGGCGGCGGGGAACTGGTTCCACAGGTCGGCGTATTGCTTGCCCCAAAAACCGGTCCAGGTCATACCGCTGATCAGCATGAACAACAGCAAGGCTGCGCCCCAGAACCCGGTGACGGCATGCAGGTCGCGCCACAAGACCCGGCCGCGACGGCTCAAGCGCGGCCACAAGATACCCGCCGCAGATTGCCCGCGCGGCCACCACAGGTACAAGCCGGACACCACCAGCACCACGCCCCAGCCAGCGGCGAGTTCCACCAGCCGGTCGCCGAGGGTGCCGATCATCAATTCGCCGTGCAGGGCACGGGCCACGGCTTGCAGGTTGAGCTTGGCGTCTTGCTCGCCCAGCACTTCGCCGCTGTACGGGTTGATAAACACATTGAGCTGGCGCCCGGCATTACTGAGCACAAATTGCGCGCTGCGCTCCGGGTTGATCGGCGGCAGGTACTGGCTGATATGACCCTGTGGATAAGTGGCTTGCACGCGCTGGAGCTGATCGTCGGCACTGAGTCGGTGGTGGCCGGGGCTGACGTTGATCAGGTGGTCGTAGAGCAATGGGTCGAGCTGGGGTTTGAACAGGTAAATAATCCCGGTCAGGGCCAGCAGAATCATGAACGGCGCGACAAACAGCCCGGCATAGAAATGCCAGCGCCAGGCCAGGTTGTAAAACGACGGTGTGGGTTGGCTCATCAGGAGCGGCTCCGCAAAGTTAACGATTTATTGTCGAATGCAAATCCCGTGGGAGCGGGCTTGCTCGCGATGCAGGCGACGCGGTGTTCAGTTGCCCCGCAGTGCTGCCATCGCGAGCAAGCCCGCTCCCACAAAGAGTTACAGCGCTCTGATTGTTAGAAGCTCACATCAACCTTGGTCCAGAGTGTGCGGCCTGGTTCGTTGATCGCGGTCGGGTCGTTTGACGGGTAGCCAAACCCGGCGTTGCCCGCCATGTTCAGGTGCTCGCTGTAGGTTTTATCCAGCAGGTTGTCGACCCCGGCGCTGACCTTGAGGTTTTTGTTGATGCGGTACGCACCGTTCAACGAGAACACGCCAAAGCCGGCGCTCTTGCCGTAGTCCTTGCCGACCACGTTGCCCGCGTTGCGGTCGATGCGGTCCTGGCGTGCAACCACACGCCACAGGGCGCCAGCGCTCCAGTCGTCTTCGCTGTAGGTCAGGCCGAGGCGGGTGTCCAGCGGCGGCATCTGCGGCAGGGCTTTACCGTCCGTGGTGTTTTTGCCCCAGGCGTAGGCCAGGGTCGCGTCGGCCTTCCAGTGTTCGGTCAGTTGATACGCGGCGCCTAGTTCGCCGCCCATGATGCGGGCGTTGATGTTTTGCGCCTGGGAGCTGGTTTGTGTGTAGTCGAACAGGATGTAGTCGTGAATCACCCCGGCATAGGCCGACACCCAGGCTTCGAGGTCCTGGGTTTTGTATTGCAGGCCAACGTCGAGCTGGGTGGTTTTCTCAGGCTTGATGGCGTCGAAGGCGTTCACTGAACCGGCCGGGCCGGAGTTGGGCGAAAACAGTTCCCAGTAGTCCGGGAAGCGCTGCACATGGCCCAAGCCTGCGTACACCGTGGTCGGGCTGTTGGCCATGTCATGTTCATAACGTACGAAGCCGCTGGGCAGCGTGTCGGCGCGGGTTTTGTCCTGGGTCGGGTTGGGTTTGCTCCTCATCCCCGAGCCCAGCCGGGCCCGGAAATCCTTGGCCGAGGCGCGGTCCAGACGGGCGCCGGTGATCACGCGATCACGCTCGGCGGCGTACCAGGTCAACTCGGCAAAGGCGCCGTAGTTGTGGAAGTCGGCGTCCTTGGTCCAGTTCTGCGCCTTGTAGGTGTCGATGCCCATGCCGGAGCGAGTGCGGTGTTCGTTGGTTTGCGCGTCGATGCCGCTGATCAACTGCACATCGGCCCAGCGCCAGGTGGCCTTGATGCGTGCGCCGAGGGTGCGCCGGTCAACGTTAACGCCCATGGGCCCGGCCATCATGCCGGTGCCGGACGGGGTGCGCAGGGTGTAGTTGTCCATCACGTGGTCGGCGTAGTTGTAGTAGACCTGCGCTTCGAGTTTGTCGAGCACGTCGCCGATGTTGGACTTTTCAAAGCGCAGGCCGAGGCTTTCGCGCTTGTACTGGCTGCCGTCCATGCCGCGTCCGGCCGAGCGGGCTTCGCCATCGCCCTTGCCAGCGGTGAGTTCGAGCAGGGTGTCGGCGTCCGGGGTCCAGCCAAGGGCGACGTCACCGTTCCATTTGTCGTAGCGCGACGGCACGGTATGGCCGTCACCGTCTTTGTAGTCGTCGGAGTGGGCGGTGTTACCGACGACCCGCAGGTAGCCCTGCGTGCCCCCGACGGCGGCATCGAGGGTCTTGTCGAAACGCCCGTTGGAACCTGCCAGTACGCTGGCGTTGATGCGCGACCCCAGCTCGCCAAAATGCTCGGGCTCGCGCTCAAACAGCACCGTACCTGCTGACGAACCCGGCCCCCACTGCACGCTTTGCGGGCCTTTGATGACGGTGAGTTTGTCGTAGGTTTCGGGGGCGATGTAGGAGGTTGGCGTGTCCATACGGCCGGGGCAGGCGCCGATCATCTGGCCGCCGTTGGTGAGGATGTTGAGCCGAGAACCGAACATGCCGCGCAAGATCGGCTCGCCGTTGGTGCCGCCATTACGGATCAGGGCAAAGCCCGGGATGGTCTTCAAATAATCCCCGCCATCGCTGGCGGGCACTGGCTGGCGCGGGTCTTTGGGGTTGGTGACGATGGTCAGCGGCGAGCTGGGGGCGATGGCGGTAATCACCAGCGGGCTGATTTCATTGGCGTGTGTGGCGTGCTCGTCAGGTGTCTCGGCGGCCAGGGCGGCGGGTGCCAGCAACGCGCAGCACAGTGTGCTCAAGGCAAAGGGCAGCACCGTGTGGGCGTGAGGCAAACGGGAGGCAGCAGTAAAGCGGGACATAGGCATTCCAGTATTCAAGCGAAAACAACACGGCCGACGTCCTGCGGCTGTCTAGAGCAGCGCCTGCAGGTCGGCCAGGTAGAGGATGTTGTGAACGTGCTTAAACGAATGCCGGAGGCGCCCGCGCGCGGGCGCCGGGGAAGATCGGTTGTTGCGCATGCCCCAGCCGTGTGGGCTGTGACAGATAACTTTTGGGGCGCAGCGAGTCGAACAGGGTGATGTCAGCGGTGTGCGGCAGGGCCGGGCAACTGAACAACAGCGTGCAGTAACCGCATTTTTCCCACAGTGCATGGTGCTCGGCAGACGGCGCGTGATGCCCGGCGTGTTCGCCGTGCGCCGACATGCCCATGCCCATCTCCATGGACATTGGCATCGACATGGAGCCGTGATGATTCATCGGCACCGCTTGGGAAATCAGCGGGCCGATAAAAATCATCAGCATGGCAAACAGGCTCAGCCAACTGCCGCGAATCTGCGACATGGAGTGCCTGGCGCGAGGGGCGCGCATGGAGCTCAAAACCCGGGGTCGTTAGTGAGCGTGCATGTGTTCCATGTTGTCTTCAGGGGGCTGTTTTTGCACCGAGACTTCAACCGGTATGTCACCGGCTTTCTCGAAATGCAGGGTCAGCGGGAAGCGTTTGCCGTCTTGCAGCAGGCTGCGATCTTTAATGTCGACCAGCATCACGTGGTACGCCATCGGCCCGAAGGTCACCGTGTCACCGGGGGCAACGACGACGTCCGTCACCGGTTGCATGCGCATCAGGTCGCCTTGCATCACGTGCTGGTGCAGCTCGGCGCCCACGGCAATCGGGGTGTCGGCGCTGAGCAGGCGGTCGGCGGTGCTGCCGGTGTTATGGATCACAAAGTACGCGGCCACGGTGGGCGCGTTGGGTGGCAGTTCTTGCGACCACGGATGAGTGATTTGCAGATCACCACTTTTGTATTCGTGGGCGTTGGCAAAACAGGCAGGCAACAACAAAGCCGCCGCAATAACGGCGTGCTTGAACAGTGACAGGTTCAACATGGTCATTCTCCGAAATGATTCAGGCGCAAAAAGGTTGCGAGGACGAATCAGACCAGAGGGGAAGCGCGGGGGTTAAGGCTCGGCCATTGCTGGCGCGGGGTGGGCCGTTTGAGGTGGTCGGGGACTTGGCTATGACCCCGTTCAATCGCGGCGAAATACAGCGTGGGGATATGCGCGGGCAGCGCCACCAGCGGCGCCGAGCCAGAGCAGCACCAGCAATGCTGCATGTTTGAGTGATCGTCTTTGTGGCTGTCGGCTGTGTCAAACTTGCCCAGCGACACGGCCACCATCTTGGTGCCCGTGGAGGTGCAGAAACTGCTCCACATCACCTGCTCGGCCGGCTCGCTACCAGTGGATGCCATGGCCCCGCCCATCGACATGGCGAGCATGTTGAACAGCACTGCGAAGCAGGCGATCCAGGCAAATGCAAACCGTTGTCGGGACATGACACATTCCATGAGTGAAGCGATCAAGGCGGCTATTTAGCCTGAATGGCCTGCGTAAGTAAAAAGGCCGTGTGTGTGACGAAATGTCGCGTTAATCAGCAGTGTTGGCATTACGCAGCAGTGGCGTGGAGTTTTAGCCCCAATGCTTTCATGACTTTGATGATAGTTGTGAACTCGGGGTTACCTGTGCTGCCCAGTGCTTTGTACAAGCTCTCTCGTCCAAGCCCTGAGTCGCGGGCAATCTGGCTCATGCCTTGGGCGCGGGCAATATCGTTGAGCGCTGCGCGTATCAAGCTACCGTCACCGGGATCTTCTTCAAAACAAGCATCCAGATAGGCTGCCATCTCTTCAGGGGTTTTAAGGTAGTCAGCAGTATCAAAGCGGGTATGTTGTTCGGTCATGGTTTAGTCCTCACTACCCAATGTATGCACTATTTGTTTTGCGCGCTTAATGTCTCGCGCTTGTGTCGTTTTATCGCCACCAATGAGTAACAGATAGATCACTTTACCTTTGCGAGTGTAGTAGACCCTATAGCCGGGCCCGCAATGTATGCGCATTTCGTAAATGCGATCACCCACGGGTTCACAGTCTGAAAAGTGCCCCAATTCGGCAGCCCTGAGACGTGCAAGGATGCGCGCTTGGCCAATTTTGTCTTTCAGTGAGCTTAACCACTGAGCGAACTCATGTGTTTTTTCGAAAGTAATCATGCTGTGAAACGTATCTCGAAGGATACATTACTGCCAGCGATTACACATTCACAAATATCTTTCTCTCTTTAGGGCCTCCAAAGCCTCATTAGCTGCCCAAAAAGCTCGATCAACTTCAGGCAGCACCGGCCGCTTGAGAATCAACACCGGCACCCCGCGTTCGCGGGCGACTTCGAGCTTGGGTTCGGTGGCGCTGCTGCCGCTGTTTTTGCTGATCAGGACGTCGATGCGCCGTTGCTCAAACAGTGCGCGTTCTTCTTCGATCCGGAAGGGGCCGCGGGCGCCGATGACGTCACAGCGCTCATTGCCGGGGTATTCGTCGAGGGCGCGTAAGGTCCAGAACTGCTGTTGCGGGATTTCGTCCAGATGTTCCAGTGGCTCGCGGCCCAGTGTGAACAGCGGGCGCTGGAAGGGTGTGAGGGCCTGAACCAGTTCGGCCCAATCCGCCACTTCGCGCCAGTCATCGCCTGCTTGTGGCGCCCACGCCGGGCGACGCAGCGCCCAGCACGGGACGCCGCTGAGGGCGGCTGCGCGGGCAGCGTTCTGGCTGATTTGCGCGGCGTAAGGGTGGGTGGCGTCCAGCAGCAGGTCGATGCCGTGCTCGCCCATGTAGTGGGCCAGCCCCTCAGCGCCGCCGTAGCCGCCCACCCGCACTTCGCAGCTCAGATCGGTAGGCACGCGGCCGACACCGGCCAGGCTGTAAACGTGTTGCGGGCCCAGGGTGCGGGCAATGGCCAGTGCTTCGGTGACGCCGCCGAGCAATAAAATACGTTTCATGCAAACTCTCCGGCATGGCCGACAACGGCGCCTTGGCGGTCAATGGCAAACACTTCTACCTGCACCGACGCCGGTACCACGCTGCGGGCGAAGTCCAGCGCGTGCTGGCACACCGCATCACCCAGAGCGATGCCTTGCGCGCTGCACATCGCCAGGGCTTGCTGGCTGGTGTTGGCCTGGCGGATGGCCTCTTGCAGCGTGGGGGCAGCGCCAACGGCAGCCGCCCATTCGGCCAGTTGCGGCAAGTCGATGCTGGAATGGCGGCTGTGCAAATCCATATGGCCTGCGGCCAGTTTGCTGATTTTTCCGAAACCGCCGCACAGGCTCAACTTATCCACAGGAACTTTGCGCAGGTGCTTGAGGACCGCGCCTACGAAGTCGCCCATTTCGATCAGCGCGATCTCCGGCAGGTTATACACGCGGCGCATGGTGTCTTCGCTGGCATTGCCGGTGCAGGCGGCGATGTGCAGGTAGCCGTTGGTCTTGGCCACGTCGATGCCCTGGTGGATCGAGGCGATGTACGCGGCACAGGAAAACGGCCGGACGATGCCGCTGGTGCCCAGAATCGACAGGCCGCCGAGAATGCCCAAGCGTGGGTTCATGGTCTTGAGGGCCAGCGATTCGCCGTCCTGGACGTTGACGGTCACTTCAAAGCCACCGTGATAGTGGTGCTCGGCGGCCAGTTGCTGCAGGTGATCGGTGATCATTTTGCGCGGCACCGGGTTGATCGCCGGTTCGCCCACGGGCAGCACCAGACCGGGACGGGTGACCGTGCCAACGCCCTGGCCTGCGACGAATACGATGCCTGCGTCAGGCAGCAGGCGAACGCGTGAGTACAGCAGCGCTCCGTGGGTCACGTCCGGGTCGTCGCCTGCGTCCTTGAGGGTGCCGGCTTCGGCACCATCGGCCTGCGTGCGGCAGAACTCCAGGCGCATGGTTACCACTTTGCCTTTGGGCAGGGTGATTTCCACGGCGTCATGGCTGACGCCGCTTAGCAGCAGGCGAGCGGCGGCCAGGCTGGTGGCCGTGGCGCAACTGCCGGTGGTCAGGCCGCTGCGCAGGGGCGCGGGTTGTTCGGCGGTTTCGTCACGCATCAAAGGGTTTGGTCATCTCTAGCAAGGTAATGGGCAGCGCTTGGCGCCACGTATCAAAGTCGCCCAGCGGTTGGGCCTGGGCGACGTGAACCCGCGTCAGTTCGCCGCCATGGCGTTCGCGCCAGCTCATCAGCAATGTTTCGCTTTGCAGGGTGACGGCATTGGCCACCAGTCGCCCGCCGGGCTTGAGCTGTTGCCAGCAGGTGTCGAGCACACCCTCTCGGGTGACACCGCCGCCGATAAAAATTGCGTCCGGACGCTCCAGGCCTTCCAGTGCTTGCGGAGCTTTGCCTCGAATTAGCTGCAGGCCCGGCACGCCCAGCGCGTCACGGTTGTGTTCGATCAGTTGCTGACGGCCGCTGTCTGCCTCGATGGCCAGGGCCCGGCAGTTCGAGTAGGTACGCATCCACTCAATACCAATCGAGCCGCTGCCTGCGCCCACGTCCCACAACAGTTGCCCCGGCAAGGGCGCGAGGCGGGCGAGGGTGATGGCGCGCACATCGCGCTTGGTCAGTTGGCCATCGTGCTGGAAGGCGCTGTCCGGCAAGCCGCCCACGCGGGACAACGGCTGCGCGTTGGCCGAGGCGATGCATTCAATGCCGATCAGGTTCAGGGCCGCGACGAGCGTGTCGTTCCAGTCGTCTGCGCTGGCGTCGACGCGCCGTTCGGCCGGGCCGCCCAGGTGCTCCAGAACACTGATGCGGCTTGGGCCAAAACCACGTTCGCGCAACAGCGCCGCAACGGTGGCCGGGCTGCTGCCGTCATTGCTCAGCACCAGCAGGCGTGCGCCGCTGTGCAAGTGAGCATTGAGCGCAGCCACCGGACGGGCGACCACTGACAATGTAGTCACGTCTTGCAAGGCCCAGCCCAAACGTGCAGCCGCCAGCGAGAAAGAGGAGGGTGAGGGCAGCACGTGCATCTCGGCGTTTTCAACCACGCGTGCCAGGCTGGCGCCTACGCCGAACAGCATCGGGTCACCACTGGCCAGCACACACACTGGCTGGCCGCGCAATGCCAGCACCGGCGCCAGTGAAAACGGGCTCGGCCACGTCAGGCGCTCGGCGCGGATGCACGCGGGCAGCAAGTCGAGCTGGCGCTGGCCACCAAACACTTGAGCAGCATTTAGCAAGGCCCGGCGCGCATTTTTGCCCAGACCGCTGAAGCCGTCTTCACCGATTCCCACAACTGTTAGCCAGGGCGACATGCCAATCCTCATTTCAAACAGCAGTTCGTTCATCCGGGATCAGGGCAAAAGGCCTGCGGATACAGGCCGCATGATAGCGCGCCTTGGCGCGCTAACTAAGTAGTGCCTTGCAACACTGTGGGCAGCGTAGCGTTCAGGGATAAGCCTATCCCTATTGCGAGCTGAACCATGAGCACCCCTTCCTTGCCTTTTTATGCCCCGCAAGCGCTGCACGACACCTATCTCAAAAGCCTCGACCTCGCCCAGACCAACGGCATTATCAATGCTGACGAAAAAGAGCGACTGGGTTCGCTGCTTCAAGACGATGCTGGCGCCAAAGCGGTTTATGCGTATTACCCGGTGTTGTCCCGCGACCATTACCGCCCGGTGCACTGGGTTGCCGGGCTGATCCTCAAGCTGGACCAGGCGCCGGCCTCGGCGGTGTTTTTATTCACCGCGCTCGGCAGGTTTGAGCGCTTCGCCACTAAAAGCGCGTTGCGAGCGGCCTTGCAACTGAAGTTGGACAGCACCCAAGAAAACGACGAGCTGCTGCGATTTTGTCCCGTCGATGTACGTCCCTATTTAACCCAAGCAGGCTATTTGTCGCTGGTTACACGGCAAGTGTCGGGACCTGTCATGACCGGTGTCAGCCAGGCCATAGAGAGCTTTTTGCGCAGTTGTCAGGAGCAAACGCTGCAAGCGCTTGTGGAGCTGCCGACACTTCGTTCGGTGCTTGATGGGCGCGTGTCTTACGCGGTGATGAATGAGTTTGCGGGGCCGTTTACGGATGTCTTGAAGCTTCAGGTGCGCAGCACTCGGTTGGGGGGCAGCGCACTGACTGAGGGCGATGTGAATACCGCGAGTCTGAGTGCGATAGCGCTGGATTACTACCTGCAAGGAGGCTTTGAGGCGCACTACCGTCGTGAATACCTGGGCCTGCCAGAGGCCGTGGCTTCACTCAGTCCCAGTGATATTGAGCGGCGCTTCGAGCGAGTGCTCAGACAAGCCAGCGAGGGCTTGGCAGACAGCATGCGAGGCGCGTTACGTAACGCCTGGTGGCCAGCGTCGCTGCCGCGACGTGCGCTGTATGACTATTGCGTTGCTCGCCAGGCCGATATGTTTTATCACCAGACGGTGCAAGCCCTGCATGAGCAGAAGGTGACGGCAGCGCAATTTGCTCAGTTGCAGCACGTTCTTTCAGGCACCTATAAGGACGTGCAGGCACAGGTTGCGCGGTTGGCCGTGTTTGACCCCGACAAGGGCGAGGTAGGCTTGTCCGGTGTGTTTTGCATCTTTTTTCCAGGGCTGAATTCACCCGTTTTTTTATTTGGCGGGGCTGAAGGCCTCCAGCAGTTTGAAACACGTGCCCGGCTTAAAGACGCCATATTGTCGCTGTTGAGAGCCCCCGCCTTGTACGACTCCATTGCCCGTCATGCAGCGCTGGACCAACACGCGTTGCTCGCAGATATGCGAGAACTGAGCCTGAGTGTCGAAAACATTGATACGGATGTGTTCAGCGATTGTGTGCAAGGCATTCACAAAAAACAGGCCAGTGACGTCGTATTTCTACTCAAAGAGTTCAGGGCCAGGCGTATTGCTTTGGCGGGGGTCGATCATGCGCTGGATGTCCGCGAGCTGATTGATCAGGGGCTCTTGGCGCTGAACCCCCCGGAGCGCTGGAGCAGCCGATTCATGCCTCACACACATGAGTTGACCCTTACCCCGCGCAGCCAAGGTGGTCAGGCCGATCTGTTGAGTGTGAAGCTGCCCAGACTAGAAGCCCAGGTGGATGAGCTGTTACGTGATTGGCCCACTGCGAAGACGACTGCAACGGCTCGCCTGCAAACGCTGCTGGTTTCCCACGGGCATGCCCCCTCGGATGTGCACCGGCTTGTGGTTCAAGTATTTGATCAAGCGCCGCAGCCGAGCGTTGTACCCGTTCGCTCACTGTCGCTGGTCGAGGCGCTGTTGGAGCGGGTGACAGGGTATCAGCCGTTGCCGCAGAACCCGGATCTGATTCAAGTCTTCATGCAGCCGTTAGCTAACGGAGAGCTCAAACCGACCCGGCTATTGGCCGCAACCAAGCTGCTGACGCTGCTGGAACAAGCGTCGCCGTCATTTGTGCAACTCATGGTGCAGCGCCAATGGGCTTTTTTTCACGCCCCGTATACAGCGCAGGGTCCTGATGCGCTGGTAGACAGGCTCAGCACCTTGAGAATGGTCATGTTGCGGGCAGAGTTGCGCCTGCTGAGTCTGGAAAACCATCTTCAAACCACTGATCGGGCTGTGCTTGACGTGGTATTGGGCTACCCGATCAGTGATCAGCGCCCGGCGCTGGATCAATTTGTGCCGGATGTGTTTGCGCCAGGCGTGTCTTTTAATGGTTCCGCAAGCCTGCTGGACATCACCAATTGCTTACTGTTTACCCAGCGTGGCGGCCTGGAGTCAGACAATGCAGGGCGTGCCGTGTTCTGGGGGCCGGCCTGGGGCTTTGAAAGTTTTGAATCGGTGGACGCGTGCAAGGCCATGCTCGAAGCCCGCCTGATGGACAAGGACTTGCGTTGGGGGCTACTGGCCCATGTGAATGCCTCAGAGCAGGCGCGGGTTGTCAGTTATCTGGAGGGCACATCACTGTGGCACCCGGCCGGGCAAAACGATTGGTTTTACTTCGAGCGCTTTGAGGAGGACTTCACTCGCCAGAGCCAGAATACCGTTATCAACCAGTTGCTGGCCGATACCCGGCATGTGTGCAGCCTTGCCGTGAAGACGCCATTTTCGGGTCAGGGCTTTGAGAACAGTTTCAAGAGTGTTGTGCTGGCCGGCAGGGCGGGCGTGCAAGTGGCGCGTGTCAGCGAAATGGCACGTCTGCAACTGTTCAAGGCTTCGCTGCCTGAGTGGTTGAAGTCTGCCAGCGCCGCCGATCAGAAGGCTTATGCCGATGTCTTGCAACGGTATCAGCGCAGCACAGAGGCCGTTCAAAGTTATCTGCACAACATCCCGCTATTGTCGGTGTATTCAAATGCGGTGCTGACGGCACGTCTGAATCTGGATTTTCCGGGAGTCAACCTCAATCCCGAAGACATTGAGGTCGTCATCGATACTTACCTTGCGGCCCCTGTACCGGTCGGCAGCACGCCGTCATTTCTGCCTGCTGCGACCACACACAGTGTGCAGTCCTTCACTCGGTTCGCCTTGAGCGGCCTGCATCTTATTAACGAGGGCGTGATGTTTGTGCGGTTGCGAGAGGGTGGCGCGCTACCCATTACTTTCAATGCGCTCTATGTGCGCCGATTGGTGCGGGAACTGGACCTTGGCACACATTATCAGGACCTTATAAAAACCATGCTGGCACCTGGCCGGGAGGGTGTTGCCCTGCGTCAGCAGCAGTTTGCCGAGCAACTGGCCGTGCAGATGCTGGAGCAGGCCATGCGGCAAAAACTGCAGGACCCGGAGTTTGAAACCGCCTACCGCTATATTTGCCATGTCGTCAGCATGCCTGACGGCGCGGCGCGCGAGTCTCTGGACCGGGTGTACATCACTGTGCGGCCCTTTGAATTGATAGAAGAGCCCGGCGCCGACCCGGATCCAGTCAGGGGCGTTTATATCATTGGCCCGGTGGAGCCAAAGTCAGGCCCACAAGTTCTCTGGATCACCTACAGCGAGCGCTTTACCTTCAAGGCCTACGCCAATGACGCGGCCTTGCTCGCTGATTTGGGCGTCAATACAGAGCTTCAAGCCGACATACTGCAACGCATCGCGCCCTATACCCGCAAAGTTTATGACCATGGCGGCTTTGTCGAGCCACATCTGGCGCGTTATGGGGATTCCTCGCTGAACTGGCTGCTGCTCAAGGCACTGCCACCGACCCTGGCCAGAACCCCGATTGCCGGCAATCTCTTCAGGGTGATGTACAAAGACAACTACGAAGCGTTGCTAAAAATGGCTGCGGCGCAAACTGAAACCACGGCGCAGGCCGATTGGGAGGCGTTCAAGTACTTGATGTCACTCGTCATCACCAGCGCCCTGATGTTCCTGCCCGCCAGGCTCAATATTCCGTTAGTGGTCTGGCAGTCACTGGGCTGGTTGACCCAAGGCGTCGAAGCCGCAAAAAAAGGCGATTGGGGTGAATCCGTGGCCGAGTTCGCAACGTTGCTCTCGCTGTGTGCCAGCGTTTATGGCGTGTCACGCCCGTCATTGGTCAGCCATGCGCCAGTTGAAACAATAGTCGAACCGGTTCGCCTGACAGCACAGCAACGCGTCGGGCTGGAACCCTTTCAGGTGCATGATGTGACGCTGCTGGATTTGCGCACAGAGCCGCAGACGCAGTTGTTCAGTCACCCGCAGACAAAGCTGCTCTATGTGCATCTGGATGGTTGCCTGTTTCGGGTACAGGCCTGGCGCAATCGCTGGCGTATTGATATTGGCGAGGGGCGTGATGGCCCGCTGATTAAACTCAATGCGCGCAAGCTCTGGGAGCTGGATCCCAATGAGCCGCTGCTGGGTGGCGGGCCGGTCATGTCGACCACGGCGGCGTTGGCTGATCGCATCACCCATGAGATCCAGGCGACGGGCATGGGCAGCATCCAGCGTCAGTTCCCGGATAAAGCCTTGGCCATTCGCGACGCCCACGCCCAAGCCGTCACTTATCTGGAGCGCTGCCAGAATGCCCTGCACACACTGAACGAACCTGGTGCCGACAATGCTGCGCATCGCGAGCTGATCAAGGATTTTTTTGATGTGCCCAGCCTTGAACCGCACGTGCTGGATCGGCTGAATCGAACCATTG
This sequence comes from Pseudomonas sp. HY2-MNA-CIBAN-0224, assembly GCF_040310285.1. Lineage (NCBI taxonomy): Bacteria > Pseudomonadati > Pseudomonadota > Gammaproteobacteria > Pseudomonadales > Pseudomonadaceae > Pseudomonas > Pseudomonas sp. HY2-MNA-CIBAN-0224. The sequence goes on from NZ_JBEOPQ010000023.1 coordinate 16,000, forward strand.
AACCGATGTTGACGCGGTTTCTACACCCTGACTTGTCGCCACTGACCTCCAGCCACTATGTGGTGTGTCGCTCGCGTTTCAACGACAAGGCGGTGGCCTGGGTTCATCCCTGGGACACGCACAATCGCTTGTTTCTGAGTGAACGTTTTTTCACCACGCTGTTTGACACGCCTCAAGCCTTGAGCCAGCCGTACCTCAAACCCACAGACCCGCCTTTTGCCGTCAATACGCATTACCGCGCGTCTTTTCTGCTGCACGAAGTCAGTCATGGGGTGTTAAACACCGAAGATATCAACTACCTGAATCCCGGGTTTCCTTACGACGATCTGTTGGACGACACCACCGAGTTTGGCAATCAGCTCAGATCGTTTAATCAAATTATTCAGGAGTGCCACTCACCCCACTTGCAGCCTGAGTATCTGTTTCAGCAATTTGATGTCGAGAAGCACACCTGGGCGGATATTCCGAGCAATCCGGGCAAGGCCAAAGTCAAGGCGATTACCGGGGTACAGACCTTGGCCGAAGCCCGGTCGATCTTTACCGATGACCCGGTCAAACGGGTCGAATTGATGCTGGCCAATGCCGACACGGTGGTGCTGTTGATCACTCGATTGGGGCGTGTGCAGCCGGTTGTGCCTGAAGTGAGCAAGCCGGTCTAGGCATTCCGTCCGGCAAGCTTTTCATGCGGTTGCCCAAAGCAGGCATAATGCGCGACCTGCAATAGCGCATTGCCTGCTCTGGACCGACACGTGCCCCTGCCATCTGAACTCTCAGCGACGTCTCCTGTACGCCCGACCGGGTGCCCGGGGCTGTTGCGCATCGTCCAGGCGATGGACGGCGGGATTTGCCGGGTCAAGCTGGCGGGCGGCGTGATCACCGCGCAACAGGCGCACGCCGTGGCCGACGTGGCGCAGCGCTATGCCAGTGGCGTGATTGAAGCCACCAATCGCAGCAACCTGCAAATTCGCGGGGTCGGCACTGAACATGCCGCGCTGATTGAGCCCTTGCTGGCGGCGGGGCTTGGGCCTGCCAATGCGGCCAGTGACGATGTGCGTAACCTGATGCTCAGCCCGACGGCCGGGATCGACCCGCAGCAAACCATCGACACCTGGCCTTTGGCGCGACAGATTCTGGCCAGTCTTGAGAGCACCCCGCGTTTTGCCGAGTTGTCGGCCAAGTTTGCCGTGCAACTGGATGGCGCAGAAGCCTTGGCGATGCTGGAACATCACCATGATCTGTGGCTGTCGGCGTTCGTGTGCAACGGCCAAACCCTGCTGGCGTTTGGCCTGGCGGGCTGCCCGGCGCACGATGCGCCGCTGGGGGCGGTGCCTCTTGAGCACGGGCATGAGTTGGTGATGGCTGTACTCACGCTGTTTCTGGACGTGGCGCGTCCTGAGCAGACACGCATGCGTCATCTGTTTAAAGACCTCTCAGCGGCCGACTTTGTTGAGCAACTCGCGTTGCGCATGTCGGTACCCATTGCCGCGCTAACAAACTGGCGGCGTGACCGGCCGATGGTGCAAAGCCCGATCGGTACTTATCCACAGCGTGAGCACGCGCGTGTCCACGTGGGCGCCGCGCCGGTGTTGGGGCGACTGGATGCGACGATGCTCAACGGCCTGGCGCAATTGGCCAGCGAGTATGGCAATGGCACTTTGCGCTTTACCCCTTGGCAAAGCGTGTTGCTGCCTGATGTGCGGGCCGAGGACGCGGCGTTGCTCACGCAGTGCCTGAACGCATTGGGCCTGCTCTGCGAAGCGCAAGCCCCGCTGGGCCACCTGATTGCCTGTACCGGCTCCAGTGCCTGTGCCAAGGGGCTGGCGGACACCAAAGCGGATGCGCGTCACCTCGCGTCGCTGCTGTCACAGCCGCAGACGATTCACCTGACGGGCTGCCAGCGCGCTTGTGCAGCGGCCCATGTGGCGCCGGTCACCTTATTGGCCGTGGCGCCCGGTCATTACGACCTTTATTTACGCGCACCAGAGCACGCCGGTTTCGGTGTTCTGCGCGAACGCAATCTTACTATTGAAGCGGCGGGTGCTTGGCTTGAAGCCCGCCAACGGAGCAACACCGATGATTGATTACATCCGCGACGGTCAAGAGATCTATCGCAATTCGTTCGCCATTATTCGCGCCGAGGCCAACCTTGCGCACATCCCGGCGGACCTTGAAAAACTGGCCGTTCGGGTGATTCATGCATGCGGGATGGTCGATGCCGTCGAAGACCTGTGCTTCTCGCCGGGTGCCGGCAAGGCCGGGCGTGATGCGCTGGCCGCTGGCGCGCCGATTCTGTGTGATGCACGCATGGTGCTGGAAGGGGTGACGCGCACGCGTTTGCCGGCCAATAACGCAGTGATTTGCACCCTCAAAGAAGACGGCGTTGCCGAGATGGCCCGCGAGGCGGGCAACACCCGTTCTGCTGTCGCCCTGGAACTGTGGCGCCCGTACCTGGAAGGCAGTGTGGTGGTGATTGGCAATGCGCCGACCGCGCTGTTTTACCTGCTGGAAATGATCGATGCCGGGGCGCCGAAGCCTGCGCTGATCCTTGGTTTTCCGGTGGGGTTCGTCGGTGCCGCCGAATCCAAGGCCATGCTCGCCGCAGACAGCCGTGGCATACCGTTCGTGGTGATGCAGGGCCGTCGTGGCGGCAGTGCGATGGCCGCTGCTGCCGTTAACGCCTTGGCGACGGAGATCGAATAATGGCGCAACCAGGACGTTTGATCGGTTTGGGCGTGGGCCCGGGCGATCCAGAGTTGATTACGGTTAAAGCCTTGCGCCTGCTGCGCGAATCGCCGGTGGTGGCGTACTTTGTGGCCAAAGGCAAAAAAGGCAACGCGTTCGGCATCATCGAAGCCCACCTGCAAGCGGCACAAACGCAAATGCCGCTGGTGTACCCGGTGACCACTGAAGTGCTGCCCGAGCCGCTGTCATATGAGCAGATCATCAGCGACTTCTATGACCAGGCCGCCGAAGAAGTTGCTGCGCACCTGCAGGCTGGCCGTGACGTGGCAGTGATCTGCGAAGGTGACCCGTTTTTCTACGGCTCTTACATGTACCTGCATGATCGCCTGGCGGAACGCTTTGAAGCCCAGGTTGTGCCGGGTGTGTGCTCGATGCTCGGTGGCGCGTCGGTACTGGGCGTGCCATTGGTGTACCGCAACCAGAGTTTGTCGGTGTTGTCGGGCGTGCTGCCCCACGATGATCTCAAGCGTCGCCTGGCCGATGCCGATGCGGCGGTGATCATGAAGTTGGGTCGCAACTTTCATAAAGTGCGCGAAGTGCTGGCCGAACTGGGCCTGGCTGACCGTGCGCTGTACGTCGAGCGCGCGACCATGAGCAATCAGAAAATCGTCCCGCTCAATGACGTAGACCCGATGTCTTCGCCGTACTTCTCACTGATCATCGTGCCTGGCGAACGGTGGCAAGGATGAGTCGCCCAGCCCCGGCCATTGTGATTCTGGGCAATGGCAGCCTGGCCACGGCGCGACGCATCCAGCAGCTTTATCCACAGGCCGTGATCCATGGCCTGGTGGATCGCGTTGACGGTGCGGATCGTACTTACAGCGACTTCGGCGCCAACCTGCGTCAGTTGTATCAGCAGGACACGCCGATTATTGCGCTCTGCGCGGCAGGCATTGTGATCCGCACCCTTGCACCCTTGTTGCTGGAAAAAGGTGCCGAGCCGCCGGTGCTGGCGGTTGCCGAAGACGCCAGCGCAGTGGTACCGCTGCTGGGCGGGCTGGGTGGCGTGAATGACCTGGCACGTACACTCGCGGCGGGTTTGGGGGTGGCGCCTGCCATCACCACCAGCGGTGAGTTGCGGTTTGGCACCTGCTTGCTGAACCCGCCCAGCGGCTATGCCTTGGGCGATCTGGAATTGGGCAAGCGCTTTGTCTCGGATTTGCTTGCCGGTGAGCCGGTGCGCATTGAAGGTGAGGCGCCCTGGTTGGCGCAGGCGCAATTGCCCGAAGACCAGCAAGCGCGTCTGGCGATTCACGTTGGCCATGCCGAGCGCGAGCCGTCGGCCAACGAACTGCTGATCTACCCGCGCAGCGTCCTGCTTAAAGTCGTGCAGGAAGTGTCGGCTCAGGAACTGCGCGACGCGTTGCATGAGGCGCAACTGGCCTGGCAATCCCTGGCCTGTGTGGTGGCCGATGACAGCCTTATGGCCAGTGCCGGGCTGCGCGAGGCGGCCAGCGAACTGGCGGTGCCACTGCGTTTTGTCAGTGCGTATGAGCCCGTCGTGGCAGCCGCCTGGCGTGAACTTGCCAATGGCGTGAGCGTGGGCGTGGCGGATACGCCGCTGGACCCACTGCACATCGGGCGTGCACGCGGGCGTTTGGCCGTGATCGGCCTGGGCCCAGGAGCCGCCGAGTTGATGGTGCCCGCGGTGAAGGCCGAGCTGGCGCGGGCCAATGATGTGCTGGGGTACGAGACCTACGTGCGCATGGCCGGGCCGTTCCGGGCTGACCAAGTGCTGCACTGCACCGACAACCGTGAAGAAATGCAGCGTGCGCGTCACGCCTTTGAGTTGGCGGCGCAAGGTCGCTCAGTGGTGGTCGTGTCTTCGGGAGACCCTGGCGTGTTTGCCATGGCGGCTGCCGTGCTCGAGGCCCTGCATGAGTCTACTGACCCGCAATGGCACAGTGTGGATCTGGAGATCTTGCCTGGCGTCTCGGCGTCGCTGGCCACAGCGGCCCAGGCGGGTGCACCTTTGGGCCATGACTTCTGCGTGATGTCGCTGTCGGACAACCTCAAGCCCTGGAGCATCATCGAAAAGCGCCTCGACCTGGCTTCCCAGGCGGACCTGGCTCTGGCGTTCTACAACCCGATCTCCCGCTCCCGGCCCTGGCAATTGGGCGTGGCGCTGGAAATCGTCGCGCGGCATCGTACGCCGCAGACGCCGGTGGTACTGGGACGAGACATCGGGCGCCCCGGCCAGACGTTACGTGTCACCACCCTGGGGGAACTGACCCCGGAACAGGTCGATATGCGCACCATGGTCATTGTCGGGTCGTCCACCACCTGCACGTTCACGCGAGCCGATGGCCGCGAGTGGGTATATACACCGCGTTGGTATGGCGAAAAGCCTTAACTGCGACAGTGATCGACGTTGAACACAATGGCCCTGCGGGGCCATTGTTGTTTTTGTTGCGCGGTTAATGAGGGCGTTGTGAAATATTAAAAAGTTAAGTAGGAACATTCAGTTCGGAGTGTTCGTTTGGAAGTCTGAATAAAGCGTGTTTTCTGTGCGTTATATATTTATGGAGTGGATTGTTTGGGGTGCAGGCAGTGTTTTGCTGGCTGGTAATATTTGGTATGGGCTTGTGCTTTGCAAAGTAGTAAAGGGAGGGCTAAGTTTTGTTCACCCGGCGAGGAAAGTCCGGTATGAAATTAAATGGAGAGTGTCATTATGGATTTCGTTAAAGATCAATTGCCAAGCCAAGATGAAACAGAGCAGTTTTTTAAATCTCTTCCCGTTCAAATTCAACCCAGGTTCGCACGGCTTAAATCCGCACCGACGCCGATTAACCATAGCGCTGATGAAGATGCATTTATAGGCGCCAAGTCTCCCATCGTTGTGGCTTTTGCTGATGGTGTTTCCGCCGAAAATCGTAATGCGGTGATGTACAGCGTACAGTTTGCGGAAAAGTACGCAGATATGAAGGCTTCTCGTAAAACTGAGGCCATGAAGTGGTATCAGGCCTATGGGCTAGCCATCAGTCATTGCGGCTGGTTTTCCAACAGTTTTGTATTCGTTAATCACGATACCTCCAAAATCAATGTGACGATGGACAGTCTGGTGCTGGATATCATCGCGCAGGTGGCGGGTTTTAATGCGGCGGCGATTTTACCGTTGTTGGGTCGAGTACTCGAAACGATTAAAAATGATAATGCACTGATCACGTTATTTGACAATAACAGTAAGGGCGACAGTGTTGGCAGCTTTCAAATCGTGCCGTGCCTGGAGTCCAGTCAAGGGATTCCTGTTACCGTATTTGCCGGGCTCGAGTGCGAGTTTAAATCCAGGGAAGGTGGGGCCTGGTTCTGGAAGTGGAAAAGTTCCAACTTGAAAGTGCAAAAAGCAGCCACAATGATTAACTTGAATTACGACAGTTATAAACGTGTGGAGCCAAAAATTTTAGAGTTCTTGGGTCAAGAACAGGATGATTTTTTCATGTCTCTGAAAAAGTCGTAATTAATAAAATATTAAATCTGGCGATTGTTTTGATCGCTTGGATCACGACAGTGGTCCTGCGGGCGGCGTTCTTTGAGCGTCGCTTTCTGTCGGGTAAGTTAATGTTGGAGTGCGATAAATGATAATGGACTATGAGTTTAAGATCGTTTCTGGGCAGTTGATCCTTTTGCCCAAAGCTTTATCCGATCAACTTAAGCAGGACGTTCTTAATATTCAGTTGTATGCGCAGCTATATGCCAGCGTCAGGGCAAACAAGTTTTCTGATGCGGGGGTGTGGGACAAGCGACTGACCAGCGCGAGATCAGAGTTGAAGTGGTCCACCCACTTTTCGCTGGGCAGACGCCCAGAGCTTGCAAACGAAGCAAAAATCAATGTGACGTCGTTGATCATGGATCAGTTGGCCCATGCCCCGCACTATGATCCTTCGGTAATGGAAGATGCCATCCGTCGTGGCTTGAATGCATTGTCGTACTACTCGCCTGCGCAAACAGTATTTTTTGACTCGGTACTCAGGGTGACGAAGGCAGATTCATTGCTCAAGACCCCGTTGGTTTCAGACGTTTATTTAAACGTCAGTGTGATCAGCCCTAAAGCCCACATGATCGATGTTCAAGTCGGTTTTTCTGTGCACCAACTCTTGGATGAACACTTATTCGATCAATCTTTAAAAGGTAAGGATGTTATCGGGGCCATGTCGTTGTCAGTCTCCGAGTATGAGTTGGATGCGTCGGCGTTCAGCCGTATTCGTGACAGAGTTGTGGACGGCCTTGATGGGGCTGATGCCACCCAAATTGTGAACCTCGAACTGACCCCCGAGATTGTCATCACAGCCCCCTGAGGGATGCAGCACCTGGATGGCTGGGGATAAGCACAAGGAGTGCGATGTGAGCTACGAACTACTATTGAGTAACACCCATGTCCCTATTTCCAGTGGCCTGTGCCCCAAAGGGGCATCGTCATGAGTAACCGGGCAGTTATTGCGGGCAGCAGCGTGGTGTCGTTTGTGCCCGGTGTTGAGGCCCAAGATCAAACAGACATCATGAACAGTATTGCGTTGGCGCAACTGACTGCCGACAAGCGCTTTCATCGTGTGCAGCAAATGCAGGCTTGGTTCGAAGCCTTCGTCAACACGTTGGTTGAAGTTGGTTGGGCGCCCGATGACGAGATGCTGGACGCCACCGTTCCACACAAGCAGGTTTACGACGATCTGGAAGAGGCTGCGCTGCATAACTTGCAGGGTATAAAGCATGCTTCGCTGAGAAGGTCGGTCAAGGCATCCATCGAAGTTTTACGGTTGAACACCGTGGCTCAGGATATTTTTGAGTCGCGTAGCCGAAGCGGGGCTGTTGCTTACTATCAGTTTGTACCCTGCGAGTTCCGCCAGGCCTTGGGCAACTACATCTATGTGTCCGGAATGCACATCACGTCACGGCGTGATGTAAAAAACATATTGTTCGATGGACGCACTATCCGTAAAACCGATGTGCTCGATGTGGGCTTGGGCTGGTCAGCCTTTTATCTGGTTCGCAAAGACTACGACAGATACCGGGACGATGTTTTGAAGCAATTGGCCGGCTTGCAAGATAACTTTTTCAGATTGCTGAGCCATTGATACCTTGAGCGGGGCAGGGACTGACCGCTCAAGACACCAAGTAGCCTTTTATCCCGGTAAAGATAATTTGCGCCGCAAGCGCGCACACGAATAGTCCCATCAAACGGCTGATAATCTGCAAGCCCTGCTCGCCGACAATGCGTTCGATCCTGTTGGACAAATACAGCACCAACCCGACGGTGAGGCTGGCCATGACAATACTGGTGATTGCCATCAGCTTGTCATCCCAATGGGGCTGGCTAACGCCCATCACCAGCAACGCACCAATGGTGCCGGGGCCAACGGTGATCGGAATGGTCAGCGGCACAATGGTGACGTCTTGCTGAACATTGTCGCTTTGCACGGCAGACTTGCCTTGGGCCATACCCAGCGCCGAGATGAACAAGACACTGCCGGCGCCAATGCGGAAGGCATCGACAGTGATGCCGAAAACGCTAAAAATCATGCGCCCAAACAAGTAGAGCAGCACGCTGGAAATCACGGTTGCCAGCGCTACTTTCCACGCCAGGCGGCCACGCTCCTTGTTCGAGTAACCGCGTGTCAGGCTGATAAAACACGACAGTACGAAGAACGGGCTATAGAGCACCAGCATCTTCAAGTACACACTGAACAAAACATGCAGCATGGTCTGAGCTCACATCGCAGGAAGTCGTCGAAAGTCTATCAGGGGTTTGGCGGTCTGTCGGGCGGTGTTAAAAAGACCCTGCGGCCACAGCGGCACCCTCTGTAGGAGCGAGCTTGCCTCGCGATCTTTTAAACTTGAAAAGATCGCAGCCTTCGTACCTCGGCAGCTCCAACGACCCTACGACGGCTGCGCCTGAGACTGTCGCAGCTCGCGCTGCACCACCCAATACTCAACCAGTTCGCGCAGTTGCGACAGTTCGACAGGCTTGGCCATGTGGCCGTCCATGCCGGCCTGGCGTGCGCGCTCTTTGTGCTCAGTCAGAATATGCGCGGTCAAGGCAACCACCGGGGTGCGGACGCGCTGGTGGCTGACTTCCCAGGCGCGTAATTGCTCGGTGGCTGAGAAGCCGTCCAGGACCGGCATTTCGCAATCCATAAGCACCAGGTCGTAACGCTGCGCTTTCATGGCCTGCAGCGCTTCTTCGCCGTTGGAGGCGGTGTCCGGGTGCAAGTTGAGTTTGCTCAACATGCCACGAATCACCTTGGTCGAAATGTTGTTGTCTTCGGCCACCAGAATTCGGAAGTTGCCGGGCACGCTAAGGGGCGCTGACGGGCCGCTGCCCAAGGGCGGTGTGACGCCAAGGCCATTGTTGCGTTGGGTCAACTCGTCGGCCAAGGTGGTTTTCAGGGTATAGCCCGCCACCGGTTTGGCCAGGATGCGCTTGATGCCGCAGTTGCGCGCAATGATCTTGCTCGGCGCATTGCTGATGCCCGTGAGCATCACCAGCAAAATATCGTGGTTCAGGCTTGGGTCTTCTTTGATCTTGGCGGCCAGTTGCATGCCGGTCATACCCGGCATGTTCTGGTCCAGCAAAACAATGTCGAAGTAGTCGCGCAGGTGCGCCTTGGTGCGCAGCAAGGCCAGCGCCTCTTTGCCCGAGGCGGCGGCGCTGACATTCAGGCCCCACGCCGAACATTGCTGCACCAGTACTTTGCGGCAGGTGTCGTTGTCATCCACCACCAGCACGCGGGCGCCTTTGAGCGGGCTGTCCAGGTCCGAGGTGGGGTGCTCAAGCAACTGTGGGTCCAGCGGCAGGGTGAGCCAGAAGTTGGTGCCCTTGGTTTGCCCGGTTTTGATACCGAACTCGCCACCCATCAGGGTGATCAACTGACGGGCAATGACCAGCCCCAAATGGCCGCCCAGGCGGGTGGCGGCGAGGAAGTTTTTGCTGTGCAGTTCGGCGTGCAGCAGTGCCTCGCGCTCTTGCTCATCCATCGGTTGGCCCGAGTCTTGAACGGCGATGCGTAAGCGCGGGGCATCACTGCGCTCTTCTAGAGCAACCACGATGAGGATCTCGCCTTCGTCGGTTTTTTTCAGGGCGCTTTCCAGCAGGCTCAGCAGGGTTTGACGCAAGCGCGTAGGGTCGCCATTGATCACCCGAGGCACTTGCGGCTGGATAAAGCTGATGAGTTCGACGTTTTGCTGCTCGGCCTTGGTGCGGAAAATGCTCAGGCAGTCATCGATCAATGCATTCAGGTCGAACTGCACATCGTCCAGTTCGATCTGCCCCGACTCCAGTTTGGAGATGTCGAGGATTTCGTTGATCAGCGTGAGCAGTTCGTTGCCGGCGCTGTGGATAGTTTGTACGTAGTCACGTTGTTTGACGGACAGCGGCGTGCCGAGCAGCAGTTCTGTCATGCCCAGCACGCCGTTCATTGGCGTACGGATCTCATGGCTGATCTTGGACAGAAACTCGGCCTTGGCATTGATCTCGGCGTTGCTGGCGGCGAGGTCGCAACTCAGGTTGAGCTGGTCTTCGGTGATGCTCCGCGTTCGTTCACTCAGGGCGATGCCCATCAGCAGGCCGCTGAGGCACACCACCGCCATCAGGGCCAACACCAGCTCTTGCGGTGCGATCAGGGTCAACCCCAGCAGGGCGGGCAGGATCAGCAGGGTGCCGATATTGAAAATGATCATGGCCACGACAAACAAACGCGCCGGGCGGTAGCCCTGCTGCAAGTGGTAACTGGCCACCAGCAGAATGCTCAGGCTGGTCAGGGCGACCAGCATGTAGGTGGTCAGGTTCAGTGGCAGGCTGTTGAAGAACAGCAGTAACAAGCCACACAGGCCTACGATCAGGATGTCGATCAGCAGCAGTTTATGCAGGGGGTGCGGCCCACGGCTGGAGAAAAAGCTGTAGGTAAACATCAACCCGCACGGCGCGGTGAGTATCAGTGCCAGATAGGCGCCAGGGGTTTGCCAGCTGTGCCATTGCGGGAACCACGGGCTGAGCAAGTTTAAAAAGAGCGCCGAGCTGGCCAGCAGCAAGATCTCGCACAGAGAGAGCCACAGGCAACTGATGGTGCGCGAGAAGGCAAAACGAATCAGGTTGTGCAGTACCAGCATCGCGATGCCGCCCATCAGTAGCCCATAAAGCAGGGTGGTGCCCTGATCGGCAGCGAGGACAACGGCGGTACTGAGGGTAATGTGCGGGCGCAGTTGGTGTTCAGATTCCATGCGCAGGTAAACATCCAGAGGCTGATCGCTCTGGGGCAGCGGTAACAGGTAGTCGCTGCTGGACAGTGGTTTTTCGCTTTGTGGCAGGGTGTTGCCGGTGGTCACTTCGGTGATCAGTTTGTGATCATCGAGGACATACAAATCAAGGCGTGAGAGGTCGGGGGCGAACACCCGCAGGATCTGCTCATGCTGGTCGGGCTGTAAACGGAACTTCAGCCACAGGGCTTCGCCGGGCTCGGCAGCCACCATGTTCTCAAGTTCGATGGAGGTGAACTGGCTGTTCAATCGGGCTGAGCGCACATCGCTCAGTTGCAGGTCGCCTTGCGGGTCGGACAGCATGGACCAGCTGCCACCTGATGCGGCATGAGCCGGCATCAGGCAGAGCAGGGTTGTCAGCAGGCTGACAGTTATTCCTATGGCGATCCTAAGCCAGCGCACGGTGAAATCCCTTCGTCGATTGTTGCAAGTCGGTCACTATGCGCGGCGCTGGAAGAGTTAGGCAAGGCTGATCCATCCCTGTCTATCCATATGGATAGACTTGTTACTGAGACTCACCGCGTTCGCGTGCAATGGCTCGGTAACCGATGTCATGACGGTAGAAACAGCCGTCCCACTCGATAGCTTTGGCCAGGGCGTAGGCTTGCTTTTGCGCCGCCTCAACCGTGTCGCCCATCGCCGTAGCACACAGCACGCGACCACCTGAGGTGATCACTTCGCCAGCTGCATTGAGCGCGGTGCCCGCGTGGAATACTTTACCTTCCAGTTTCGCTGCAGCGTCCAGTCCGTGGATTACAGCGCCTTTAGTGTAGTCTGCCGGATAGCCGCCTGCCGCCAGCACAATGCCCAAACTTGGACGTGGATCCCATTGTGCTTCAACTTTATCCAGCGCTTGAGCCAAAGCGGCTTCAATCAGCAGCACCAGGCTCGATTGCAGACGCAGCATGACCGGTTGAGTCTCCGGGTCGCCGAAGCGGCAGTTGAACTCGATGACTTTCGGGTTGCCAGCTTTGTCGATCATCAGGCCGGCATACAGGAAGCCGGTGTAGACGTTGCCTTCTTCAGCCATGCCGCGCACGGTCGGCCAGATCACCTGGTCCATCACGCGCTGGTGAACCTCAGCGGTGACCACTGGAGCAGGCGAGTAAGCGCCCATGCCGCCGGTGTTCGGGCCGGTGTCGCCGTCGCCGACGCGTTTGTGGTCCTGGCTGGTGGCCATAGGCAAGACGTTCTTGCCGTCGACCATCACGATGAAGCTGGCTTCTTCGCCGTCGAGGAACTCTTCGATCACCACACGCGAACCGGCTTCGCCGAAAGCGTTGCCCGCGAGCATGTCGCGCACGGCGTCTTCGGCTTCAGCCAGGGTCATGGCGACGATCACGCCTTTGCCCGCAGCCAGGCCGTCAGCCTTGATCACGATAGGCGCGCCAACCTTTTGCAGGTAAGCCAGCGCTGGCTCGATCTCGGTGAAGTTCTGGTAATCGGCGGTCGGGATCTTGTGGCGAGCCAGGAAGTCCTTGGTGAACGCTTTCGAGCCTTCCAGCTGAGCGGCGCCAGCGGTCGGGCCAAAGCAATCCAGGCCACGGGAGCGGAACAGATCAACCACACCGGCTACCAACGGGACCTCTGGACCAACGATGGTCAGGGCAACGTTCTTCTCGGCAAAATCAGCCAGTTGCTCAAGGGCCAGCACGTCGATAGCAACGTTTTCGCACTTGGCTTCAATGGCGGTGCCAGCGTTGCCGGGGGCAACGAATACTTTAGCGACACGCGGGTCCTGCGCTACTTTCCAGGCCAGTGCGTGTTCACGGCCACCGCTGCCAATGATCAAAACATTCATTTCAAAAACCTCGGATGACGCTGAATTCTGTTTAGAACCTAAAGCGTTTAACGCTTCAGGAGGTTGTAATGAAGCCGGTAGATGCAAGGCGGAGTCGACCTCGATGAGCGGAGTTGCCTTTTGGCAATGAGCATCATCGAGGTCGGCTCCAACGCAGCAGATGCCGGGTTCAGTACGACCGTCGTCTGGTTAGTGACGGAAATGGCGCATGCCGGTGAATACCATGGCAATGCCCGCTTCGTCGGCGGCGGCGATCACTTCGTTGTCGCGCATCGAGCCACCTGGCTGGATCACTGCAGTGATACCGGCTTTGGCAGCATTGTCGATGCCGTCACGGAACGGGAAGAATGCGTCCGATGCCATCACCGCACCTTGTACCTGCAAGCCTGCGTGCTCAGCCTTGATGGCGGCAATGCGGGCCGAGTTTACGCGGCTCATCTGGCCTGCGCCTACACCGATGGTCTGACGGCCTTTGGCGTAAACGATGGCGTTGGATTTAACGTACTTGGCCACTTTCCAGGCGAAGATCAGGTCGTTGATCTCTTGCTCGGTCGGTGCGCGCTTGGTCACCACTTTGAGGTCTTCGCTGCCGATCATCTGGATGTCACGGCTTTGCACCAGCAGGCCGCCGTTGACGCGTTTGAAGTCCCAGGCCGGTGCGCGCTCTGCGCTCCACTCGCCGCAGGCCAGCAGGCGCACGTTGGCTTTGGCGGCCACGATGGCGCGGGCTTCTTCGCTCACCGACGGGGCGATGATCACTTCAACGAATTGGCGCTCAACAATGGCTTTGGCCGTTTCGGCGTCCAGCTCACGGTTGAAGGCGATGATGCCGCCGAACGCCGACTCGGTGTCCGTCGCGTAAGCCAGTTCGTAGGCCTGACGGATGCCGCCTTCGTTGTCCGGGCTGACCGCCACGCCACACGGGTTGGCGTGCTTGACGATCACGCAAGCCGGTTTTACGAAGCTCTTCACGCACTCCAGCGCAGCGTCGGTGTCAGCTACGTTGTTGAACGACAGCTCTTTACCTTGCAGTTGGGTCGCGGTAGCGATGCCGACTTCGGCAGGCTTGGCCTCAACGTAGAACGCCGCGCTCTGGTGCGGGTTCTCGCCGTAACGCATTTCTTGCGCCTTGATGAACTGGCTGTTGAAGGTGCGCGGGAACTGGCTGCGGCCTTCGGTGCTGAGGGTTTCAGCCGCCTGGTTCACGGTGCCCATGTAGTTGGCGATCATGCCGTCGTAGGCGGCGGTGTGTTCGAACGCCTTGAGCATCAGGTCGAAACGCTGTGCGTAGGTCAGGCCACCAGCCTTGAGGTTTTCAAGGACATTGGCGTAGTCGCTGGCATTTACCACGATGGCCACGTCTTTGTGGTTTTTGGCTGCGGAGCGAACCATGGTCGGGCCGCCGATATCGATGTTTTCGATTGCGGTCGGCAGGTCGCAGCCTGGCTTGTTGATGGTGGCTTCGAACGGGTAGAGGTTAACGGCCACCAGGTCGATCGGCTTGATGCCGTGCTCGTTCATGATGTCGTCGTCAATGCCGCGACGACCGAGGATACCGCCGTGGATTTTCGGGTGCAGGGTCTTCACCCGACCGTCCATCATTTCCGCAAAACCTGTGTAGTCCGCCACTTCAACAGCGGCAACACCGTTGTCTTGCAGCAGCTTGAACGTACCACCGGTGGAGAGGATCTCGACGCCGAGGGCTTCCAGTTCACGGGCGAAATCAAGGATTCCGGTTTTATCGGAAACGCTGATTAGAGCGCGGCGGATCGGCAGGCGGGTAGTCTGGTCGGTCATCTCGATTTCCATCAAAAGCAAAGGAGTCAGCAAAAAAGGCGGCCTGTTTTATCAGGACGCCTTTCAGGTTTGATTGAATGCTTACAGCAGATCGTACTGTTTGAGCTTTTTGCGCAGGGTGCCGCGATTGAGTCCCAGCATCTCGGAGGCTTTGGTCTGGTTGCCCTTGACGTAGTTCATGACGCACTCGAGCAAAGGGGCTTCGACTTCGGAAAGCACCAGGTTGTACACGTCCGTGACTTCAGCGCCCTCCAGGTGGGCGAAATAATTGTGCAGCGCCTTTTCGACACTCCCGCGAAGGGTCTGACCTTCTTCGCTCGGCGTATTGAGGTGCTGTTTCAAATTGACGTTGTCGCTCACGGGCGTTGTTCCACTCACTAATGTCTCGGTCATCATCGTCATGCGGCCACCCATCCTTCGTCCCCTGTCCCCAGGCTCTTATGTCGTTCGGCGAAAAACGCCTGAACGTTGGCGCATTGAGCTTCCGTATCTTCCAAACGATTGAAGTGGGCGCGAAACTCCTTGGCGCCCGGCAAGGTTGCGAGATACCAACCGACATGCTTGCGGGCAATACGTACCCCCAATACCTCCCCATAGAAGGTGTGCAGTGCGGCCAGATGCTCTAGCAGAATACGTTCCACTTCGGCCATTTCCGGTGCCGGCAACAGCTGGCCGGTACGCAGAAAGTGGTCCACTTCGCGGAAAATCCAGGGCCGCCCTTGAGCCGCCCTGCCTATTAACAGTCCATCGGCACCGGTGGCGTGCAGCACGTGCCGGGCTTTATGGGGTGAATCGATGTCGCCATTGGCAAACACCGGTATCGACACGGCCTGCTTGATCGCGGCAATGGTGTCGTACTCGGCCTCGCCGGTGTACAGGTCTGCACGGGTTCTGCCGTGCACGGCCAGCGCTTGAATCCCGGCCTGTTCGGCGATTTTTGCCACCGTGAGGCCGTTCTTGTTGTCGCGGTCCCAGCCGGTACGGATTTTCAGGGTGACCGGCACATCAACTGCGGCCACAACGGCCTGCAGGATCTCGTTCACCAATGCTTCGTCTTTCAGTAACGCGGACCCGGCGGCCTTGTTGCAGACCTTTTTTGCCGGGCAACCCATGTTGATGTCAATAATCTGTGCGCCCAGTTCCACATTGGCCCTGGCGGCGTCTGCCAGCATTTGCGCATCACCGCCGGCGATCTGCACCGAGCGGGGCTCGGGATCACCGTCGTGAATCATGCGCAGGCGCGATTTACGACTGTTCCAGAGACTCATGTCACTGGTCACCATTTCCGACACAACCAGGCCCGCGCCCATTCGTCGACAAAGCTGACGAAAGGGTTGGTCGGTGACACCCGCCATAGGAGCGAGAATCAAACCGTTTTGCAATGTGTATGGGCCGATGCGTACCGCCGACATAGGACTTCCCTGTTGTGGGGCCGGATCTGGGGAGTTCGAAAAAGGGTTGGCATGATACCCGCTCTCGATGACTGGATAAAGACGAAATTGGATGATTTTTGAACAATGGAGGCTGAAAGCCAGCTTCAAGCCTCAAGCTACAAGCTTAAAGCCGCAGCAGATTTGCTGCTGGCTTCTAACTTGCGGCTTGCCGCTTATCGCTAAAAGCGCAGCGCGCTCATTCCGGGGAATGAAAACTCAGGCTGTAATTCACCGCTTTCGGGCCCGGATCCAGGATGTCGAGGGCAATGTGGATAGGCGTTTGCGGCGGCATTTCGGCCTTGCCAGTCAGGTCGCCGCTCAGGTATTCGCCGGGTTTGAAACGGCGGCTGGCGATCATTTTGCCGTTCAGGTCGGCAAAACGCAGCTCCAGCAGCGGGTAGGGCTGGGAAAACGGCGCGCGGTTGTAGAGGATGGCGTCTACCACCAGCGCACCGGCGAATTCAGGATGGCTGCGCACCACCAGATTGCTGCTTTTTATACGGTCTATATCGACCTTGGAAGGCACGCTGCAGCCGATTTGCGGGCACAGTTGCTGGAAGAGCGGCCGGTATTGGTCCTGGCGAGCCAGTTCATCGAAGTGATACGCGATGTATTGCCCGGCCAGTGCAGCGGCGGCCAGCAGCACCAAGAGCGTCCAGAGCAGGCGCTTGCCCCACGGCGATCGGCGCTTTTGCCAGTCCAGGTGCAACGGGTCGTCTACCAGGTCCAGCAGCACGTCGTCGCGCACACCGGGCTCGCTGCGTGTGCGTTTGTCTTTGGTCGCCGAGGCAGGGGCCAGAGGCTCATCGTCCTCGTCGTCATCCACCGCAGACAAATGCTCGCCGCGCAGCTCCGGTTCATCGTCGTCATCTTTGCTGAGCCTGAGCGGCGGCGTGTCGTCGGGCTCGTCGATGTCCAGCGACAGCGATGGCTCGGTGCGCCCGGTTTCAGCCGGTTCGAGGTCGTCTTCGACGGCCTTGACCGCCAGTGCTGAGGTTTCGGCACGTTCTGCTGCGGATTCACTGAACAAGCTGCCTGACCATTGGCTTTCGTCGGCGTCGCTGGTGTCGCGGCGAGCGCTTAGCGCACTGGTTTTGGCTTTTTGCGACTGACCAAAGCTTTTGCTGGGCTGAATCTCCCGTTCTTCAAGCTTGGCTAGCTCTTCGTCCAGGTCCAGGTGCTCAAGGTCCAGCTCGGCCACTTCCCAGTGCGCCGGGCTGATGGCCTTGGGCGCAGCAGGCGGCTCAACGGCCACAGGTTCTGCAACAAGTGGCGCCACAGTTGTAGGCAACTGCTCTGTTTCGGTGCCTTTATTCAGCAGTTGCTGTGCGGCATTGAACACTTGCAGGCAGGAACCACAGCGCACCACGCCGCGGGCCATGCTCAATTGAGCATGGCTGACACGGAAGCTGGTTTGGCAATGTGGGCACTGTGTAACGAAGCTATCGCTCATGCGGCCATCCGGGTTAAGCAGGCTTGTATTCTAGCGTCGACGACCGCTGATGCGCACCCAGCCATCGCGGTTGGCGATAGGGTCCAGATCAAAGTCTTGAGCGTAGGCCGCGGCGACGTCTTCGCCTTGCTCGGCGAGGATGCCAGACAGCGCCAGGCGGCCACCGGGCTTGACCAGGCTGGACAGTTGTGGCGCCAGGGCAACCAGCGGGCCGGCCAGAATGTTGGCGACCAGCACGTCGGCCTGCACCTGCGGCAGGTCTTCAGGTAGGTACAGCGGGAACAGCTCTGGCGCTACGTTGTTGCGCCCGGCGTTGTCGCGCGAAGCTTCCAGCGCCTGCACGTCGATGTCGGTGCCGACGGCTTGCTTGGCGCCCAGCAACAGTGCAGCGATGGCCAAAATGCCCGAGCCGCAGCCGAAGTCCAGCACGTCGCAGTCTTTGAGGTCCTGGCCGTCGAGCCATTCCAGGCACAGCGCGGTGGTCGGGTGAGTGCCGGTACCAAACGCCAGGCCCGGATCCAGCAGCAAGTTCACGGCCTCAGGCTCGGGCGCAGCGTGCCAGCTTGGAACAATCCACAGGCGCTGACCAAAACGCATGGGTTCAAAATTGTCCATCCAGCTGCGTTCCCAGTCTTGGTCTTCGATGACTTCGGCATGGTGTTCTGGCAATGGCGAGCCGGTCAGCAGCTCCAGATGGGACAGAACCAGCTCGGCTTCGGTACCGCCTTCGAAAAGGGCCAGCAAATGGGTATGCGACCACAGCGGCGTGGTGTTGAGCTCAGGTTCAAAGATCGGCTGATCTTCGGCATCCATAAACGTTACCGAAACGGCACCGACTTCGAGGAACGCGTCTTCGTAGGTTTCGGCTTGATCTGGGCTGATGGCGAGGCGTACTTGCAGCCAAGGCATGGCGGGCACCTTTGAAAAATAGGAATGTGCAGCCGGAGGGGCTGCGAGAAACGCGCCAGTTTACGCGAGCGCAGGCCTCCCTGCTATGGCAGGCCATCTGTAGGGGCGTCCTAAGGTCATTCGCGCAAGCATTTGATATTGGGATGATGGCGTTTATGGAAGCGTCCTACATACCGTGAGCACCAATCTGGGCACTCTCTTCCTGATTACTGTGTGTGAGGTTCATTCATTCTATGACTGGGCTTCATGGTTCTCAGCCGTGCTCCCTGTAGGGGCTATGCAAAAGGAGAGGCTTATGGCCCGGGGCTATTTTATTGGTCTGGACGACAAAACGACCTGCGGTGGCAAGGTGCTGGAGTCAGACCCTGGCATTACGTGGAATGGCATTCAGCATGCCCTTGAAGGCCACTTGGTCAGCTGCGGGCAGGACGGTAAGGCCTACCCGATCTGTGGCGGTGTGGATGGTTTTATCAGCAATGGCCGGCGGGTGGCTGGCACGCTGGACAGCCGCAGCGGTTGCCCCTGTCAGGCCGAGCTGATTGCCTCTGTGACAGTGCATTCTTATGTCAGCGATTCAGCCCCGGCGTTTAAGGGCGGCGTGTTCGCCGCGCCGCAGCCCATGCCCGCCACCCTCAGCACAACGTGCGACGAGCGTTTCCAGTTGCTCAATCAACGTGGCTTGCCCCTTGGGCAACTGGGGTATGCCGTGCTGCAAAACGACCACTGTATGGGTTACGGCACACTCGATGCGCAAGGCCATACCTGCTCGTGCTCCAGCGACGGCCCCGAACAATTGGGTATCGCCATCAACGCCCCGTCACCGGTTATGGAGTAAGCAGCATGTCCTTGAATGATTTTCAGCGCACCAACGCCGCAGGGCCGGACGCCTTGTATCAACTGCCGCAGGCCAACTCGCATACCTACAGCCCCACCGATACACCGGCCAAAAAAGTGGTCGTCCAGAGCCTTGCCCTGAGCCGCTTGCCGGGCGCCATGCGCTCGATGGGCTGGCACACGGCAGCGGCCTTGATGCAGCGCTGGTTTGACAGCCCTGCGTGGGCGATGCCGGAGGCGTGGAAAGAGCGTAAAACCCAGCCTGACCCTCTCACTCTGAAACCGGCGCAGTGCGATGAGAGCATTGTAAAAATGGAGTGGGCCATGGGGTATGAGCGCTGTCGTAAAGCAGTTGAAGTGGCTGAGTCAAGATTGGCTTCGCCTAATGGTGTTAAACGTTTAAAAGATCTGCTAACTAAAGCCGGGTGGTCGGGAAAAGGTTCGCAACCATTAGGTCATTACCCCATGTCCGCTTTGCAGATGGATGTTATCTCTCAGGTCAACTTCGCAGTATTCGGCGGCACGTGGGATGTTCTGGATGACATGTATGGAGCTTTGGGTAATGCAACTTTGAAGGTTGGCGTTGTCGGCGAGGCTTTTACAGAACGAAATCCGGCGACTAATCAACTTCGTCATCTATTTCATGTGGAAAAGGTTGGTTTCTACATACGTGACCATTACGACTTCAATGGTCTGCAATATCTGGGCACTTGGACAGACGATCGTGTGCTGACCAAGGCAGAGACCGCTTTTACCTTGAGCCTTCATGGTCAAGTTGTATTGCGTCTAAAGGAAGGTCCTTTTGCTGCAGTCACCAATGGTGATTTTCGCGACTATCGTGACAAAACAGGCAAAGGCGGCGACTTCGTTATCTATTCAGATGTGCTGTGGAGAAACTCCGGACAAATCATTGATCTGGGTGTTTGGGCGTGAAGCCTGCATCAAGACGCATCGCCTTTTTCGTAGCCTATATCACCATTGCGGGCGGGTTATGGACTGCTTCGAACTGGTGGGAAAGAGGGTTGGCAACCAAGGATAGTGAGTCGAGTATCAGCCCTAATGGCTGTTACCGAATTGATAGTTTCAAACCCTATTGGGTGCTCCCTGATTTTTTGCATCCCATGCCCCATCCATTCGGGGACCTGCCGCCAAAATGGTTTGTTTGGTGGGGGAATCCAGCTTTTTTGCGTCTTTACGATCATCGAAATGGCGATCTGATCTCAGAAACTGAAATCTATGATGCGGAGTCAGATGGCGGGCAACTGCACTGGGGGGATGGATCAGGCAATGTGTGGATTGGGATGATCAGAATGGAGCTTAACCTTCCCGACTGCATAGGCGATATCCCCGGAAAAGTGAGGCGCGAACAATGAAGTCCAGCTCGCGACGCATCGCTTTTTTCGTAGCCTATATCACCATTGCGGGCGGGTTATGGACCGCTTCGAACTGGTGGGAAAGAGGATGGGCTACGCGACTGGCTACCGATAGTGTCAGCCCCGATGGCTGTTATCGAGTCCAGAGTTTCAAGCCCTATTGGGTTCTGCCAGATACCTTTCATAGGCGCTCAGACCCCAATGAAGATCAGCCGGCTGAGTGGTTTCCATGGTGGGGTTATCCAGGTTTTTATCGTCTTTTCGATAATCGCAGTGGCGAGTTGATTTCAGAAACCGACATCTATGATCTGGAGTCAGCGGGAGGCGGGCTCAGTTGGGGCGAGGGTTCTGGTTATGTGATGGCCGGTTTGATCATCATCGCCTCCAACCTCCCTGATTGCACAGGCGATAACCCCGGCAAAACCAGGCGCAAGCCATGACAGCCATGACGCCCCCCATCGCTTCTAGGCGGCCTGAATCAATTTTGTAGCCGGGCACCCAAAAAACTGGCACCCCAGACACAACAAAGCCGCTCGAAAGCGGCTTTGTTGAGCAGAACACAAACTTACTTGTTAGCCAGTTTGTGTTCCAGGTAGTGAATATTGACGCCGCCTTCGCAGAAGCCTTCGTCATTCACCAGGTCGCGGTGCAGCGGGATGTTGGTTTTGATCCCGTCGACCACGATTTCGTCCAGCGCGTTGCGCATGCGAGCCATGGCTTCGTCACGCGTCGCCCCCCAAGTGATCAGCTTGCCGATCAGGGAGTCGTAGTTGGCCGGAACCTTGTAGCCGCTGTACAGGTGCGAATCGACGCGAACGCCGTTGCCGCCCGGTGCGTGGAAGTGCTTGACCATGCCTGGGCTCGGCATGAACGTTGCCGGGTCTTCAGCGTTGATCCGGCATTCCAGCGAGTGACCGTGAATGTTCACGTCAGCCTGGGTGAAGGACAGCTTGTTGCCTGCCGCAATGCTCAACATCTCTTTAACGATGTCGATGCCGGTGACCATTTCGGACACCGGGTGCTCTACTTGCACACGAGTGTTCATCTCGATGAAGTAGAAACGACCATTTTCGTACAGGAACTCGAAAGTACCCGCACCACGGTAGTTGATGTCAACGCATGCCTGAACGCAGCGTGCCAGAACTTCCTGGCGAGCCTTCTCGTCGATGCCCGGTGCTGGCGCTTCTTCCAGAACCTTTTGGTGACGACGTTGCAGCGAGCAATCGCGGTCGCCCAGGTGGATCGCGTTACCCTGGCCGTCGGAAATAACCTGGACTTCCACGTGACGTGGGTTGGTCAGGTATTTTTCCAGGTAAACCATCGGGTTGCTGAACCAGGCGCCGGCTTCTTCGCGGGTCTGCTTGGCGGCTTCGATCAGGTCTTCTTCACGGTGCACAACGCGCATGCCACGACCACCACCGCCGCCAGCGGCTTTGATGATCACCGGGTAGCCGACTTCACGGCCAATGCGTAGTGCGGTTTCAGGGTCTTCCGGCAGCGGGCCGTCAGAGCCTGGAACAGTCGGTACGCCCGCCGCGATCATGGCGTGCTTGGCCGATACCTTGTCGCCCATCAGGCGAATGGTGTCAGCTTTCGGGCCGATGAAGGCAAAGCCGGATTTCTCGACTTGTTCGGCGAAATCGGCGTTTTCAGCCAAGAAGCCGTAGCCCGGGTGAATCGCCGTGGCGCCCGTCACTTCGGCTGCCGCGATGATCGCCGGGATGTGCAGATAAGACAGGTTGGCTGGTGCCGGACCAATGCAGACGGTTTCGTCTGCCAGACCCAGGTGCATCAGTTCCTTGTCGGCAGTGGAGTACACCGCGACGGTCTTGATGCCCAGTTCCTTGCACGCCCGCAGGATGCGCAAGGCGATCTCGCCGCGGTTGGCGATCAGGACTTTTTCCAGCTTCTGAGGCTTCAACATCGTTGGCTCCCCGTGGTTCAAACGATGGTGAACAGCGGTTGGTCGAACTCAACCGGCTGACCGTTTTCTACCAGGATGGATTCAATGACACCGGCTTTTTCAGCGGTGATGTGGTTCATCATTTTCATCGCTTCAACGATGCAAATGGTGTCGCCGACTTTAACGCTCTGGCCCACTTCTACGAAGGCTGGCGAAGTTGGCGCTGGCGTGCGGTAGAAGGTGCCGACCATTGGCGACTTGACCACAAAGCCGTTCAGTTTTGGAGCAGCAGGTGCTTCAGTCACGGTGGCAACCGGCGCAACAGCCACTGGCGCAGCAGCCGGAGCTTGTTGCATTGGTGCTGGTGCGTAGAACTGTTGAGCTGGGGTCTTACTGTGGCGGCTGATGCGTACGGACTCTTCGCCTTCTTTAATTTCCAGCTCGTCGATGCCGGACTCTTCCAGCAGTTCGATCAGTTTCTTGACTTTACGGATATCCATGAATCGTCAACTCCCAATGGGTGGGTCAGGGGCGTTTAGCTTGTAGTTCAAGCTGTTCCAGGGCGGCCTCCAAGGCCAGTCGATAACCGCTGGCGCCAAGGCCGCAGATCACACCTACCGCAACGTCGGAGAAGTAGGAGTGATGGCGGAAAGGTTCGCGTTTGTGCACGTTAGACAAATGCACTTCGATGAATGGGATGCTCACCGCCAGCAGCGCGTCACGTAATGCCACGCTGGTGTGGGTAAAAGCAGCCGGATTGATCAAGATGAAATCCACCCCTTCATCGCGGGCCGCATGAATCCGGTCGATCAATTCATACTCGGCATTACTTTGCAGGTAGAGCAAATGGTGACCGGCGTCGCGTGCCCGCTGCTCCAGATCCTGATTGATTTGCGCCAGGGTAGTCGCGCCGTAAACGCCCGGTTCGCGGGTGCCTAGCAGGTTCAGGTTGGGGCCGTGCAGAACCAGAAAAGTCGCCATCTGCTGTTCCTTGTCATGTGTGCGCAGTGATCAGTGCCGGGCGACTATGCCGAAAAGCTGAATCAGTGTCCAGTTGTGTACAAAAGCCAGCACGATGACCGATGTTCGCGAAAAGTTTGTGACCAAGGCTCTAGATCTGGTCATTCGCGTTCGCGACACGTTCGGCGAAGTCCGCTGCATTGATCTCGCCAATGACCCGTTGGTCACTTTTTTCCTGGCCATTTTTGCCGAAGAACATCAACGCCGGTGGGCCGAACAATTGGTAGTGATCGAGCAGGGCACGCTGCTCGGCATTGCTGGCGGTCATGTCGAAGCGCACCAGCCGGTAACCCTTGAGCAAGTCCAGCACACGCGGGTTGTTCAGCACTTCATGCTCAAGCACTTTGCAACTGATGCACCAGTCGGCATACCAGTCCAGCAACAGCGGCTGGCCAGCCGCCTTGGCCTCGGCCAGCACGCTGTCGAGTTGGGCTTTGGTGCTGATGGTTTGCCAGTCACCCGCAGCTTGCGGTGCGCCGGTGATACTGGCGTTGCTAGCGGTTGCAGGGCCCAGTGGGTTGAACGGATCACTGTGACCGCTTAATGCGCCGAACCAGCAGGCCAGCGCATACACCAGCAGAAACAGCCCGAGCAGTTGCGCCAAACGTTGGCGCGGGGCTTTGTAGATGAACTCGAGTGTGCCGAGAAACAGGCTCACCCCGGCCGCCAGTACACCGATCAACAGTAACGTCAGCGGGCCGGGCAGTACCCGGCTAAGCAAGCCTATCGCCAGACCCAGCAGCAGCACGCCGATGGCGTTTTTCACCGTGACCAGCCACGGCCCGCTTTTCGGCAGCCAGGCCGCGCCGCCAGTGGCCACCAACAACAGGGGGGCGCCCATGCCCAGGCCGAGAGCGAACAGCTTCAAGCCGCCGCCCAGTGCATCGCCGCTGGCGCTGATATACAGCAAGGCCCCGGCCAGCGGGGCAGAGACGCACGGCGACACCAGCAGGCTGGAGACCACGCCCAGCACCGCTGCGCCCCACAGCGAACCGCCCTTGGTGCGATTGGCGACGCGGTCCAGACGGTTGCTGATGGCCTGCGGTAACTTGAGTTCGAATACCCCAAACATCGCCAAGGCAAAAAACCCGAAGAACAGCGCAAAGGGCACCAGCACCCACACCGATTGCAGGCGGGCCTGCAAATTCAGTTGTGCGCCGAACATCCCCATCAAAGCGCCCAACAGCGCAAAACAGGCCGCCATCGGCAGCACGTAGGCCAGCGACAAACTAAAACCACGCAGCCCGCCAACCTGGCCGCGCAACACCACGCCCGACAGAATCGGCAGCATGGGCAGCACGCAAGGGGTAAAGGTCAGGCCTAGCCCAGCGAGGAAAAACAGCGCCAGATCGCGCCAGTTCCAGGACGTTGCGGGCGCATTCGTGCTTTCAGTGGCCGTTGGCCCCGGTGTGCCAGCGATGCTCAGGCGTTCGGTTTCAGGCGGGTAGCACAACCCCTTGTCGGCGCAGCCCTGGTAGCTGACCACCAGCGTGAACGGGCGTTGATCGTTGGTCGGGCGCGGGATATCGACATCGAGAATGCCGTGATAGACCTCCACGTCGCCAAAGTACTCATCGTGTTTTTGCTCGCCTGCGGGCAATTGCGGTGTGCCCAGCGCGATGTCAGCCGGCTCGGTCTTGAAGGCAAAGCGATGGCGGTAGAGGTAATACCCTTCGGTTGGCACAAAGCGCAGTTTGATCGTCTCGGGGCTGCTGTCGATCAGGTTCAGCTTGAAGGCTTCGCGCACTGGCAAAAAATCGGCACTGTTATTGATCGCCCCCAAGGTTGCGCTGGGGCGCGAGTCCAGCAGGCCCGTGGCCATGACCGGCAGGGTAAACAGCAGGCAGAGAACAAAGAGCAGGCGGCGCATAAGAATCTCGCTGATAAAACGTGCGGGCATGATAACGGAGTGGCCAGGAGCGTGCAGATCGGTAAATTTGTAGATCCTCTCCTCCAGAGAGCCGCGTAGCCAGCAGACTGCCGAAAATAGTCAGAACACCCCAATCGGTTCCCTCTCCTGCGGGAGAGGGCTAGGGTGAGGGGCAAAAGCCAGATCAAAAGATCGCGAGGTAAGCTCGCTCCTACAGGGGGCGGGGGTGGGGTTTGGCCGGGAGGTCTTTGATGATGAATTTCAAGTTAACGTCATTGCGTTTATAGACCCATGAAAGACGTCGGTCAGTGCCTTTTTCACAGGCTTTATCCATGACACCAACCAAAATGATGGTAATGCTGATGCCTTCTTCCATCGGTATTTCACATTTCACTTGTTCATACTTCAACGCCCCCAACGGCTGATAGGTGAAGTCACCGGTACTTTTAAAGACATGTTTTTTTAAATCACCAAGCGCCACGTTAGAAGTAGCCGGCAGTGAAATAAAACGCAGTACAGCGCTCAAGGCTTCAGCTTCAGGCAGTTCATACGAGGTGGCCGCAAGCGGCAGAATCAGGCACGGCCGCACGTTCTGGCGGTCCGGCGCGCAGGGGTAACCGGCAGGATAGTCAATAATGACGGCTATATAGCGCGACTGGTTTTCAATGTGCAGCGTTGCGCTTTCACTGAGCGGCAAATACAGAGCAAACACTAGAAGAATGGTTTGTCTCATGGCGCACCTGTTGATGTCGTACAGGAAACAGCCTGTTTAAGCGCTGCCTAATACAACATCAATTTAATATCACTCCTGACAGCAATAGATACTGTCAGAAGTAACAGGTACACCGGCTTTAGGGCTGATTCATACCCGAAAGGCTTGCACCGCGGTATTAAGTTCGCCCCCAAGTTGCAACAGTTGCTGGCTTTGATTGCGGGCAATACCGATGCGTTGCAAGTTGTCGTCGCCCAATAAATGGATGCGCTCACTGTGATCGCGGATCTCACTCACAGCGCCGCTTTGTTGCGCAGTGACGTCGGCGATACGCACCGACGTGTCGGAGATGGTGGTAATGGCGCCGACAATTTCATCTAGCGCGCCATCGGCGTCCTGGGCCTGTTGTGCGGTGGCTTTGGCATGCTCCACCTGCGC
Organism: Pseudomonas sp. HY2-MNA-CIBAN-0224; assembly: GCF_040310285.1. Taxonomy (NCBI): domain Bacteria; kingdom Pseudomonadati; phylum Pseudomonadota; class Gammaproteobacteria; order Pseudomonadales; family Pseudomonadaceae; genus Pseudomonas; species Pseudomonas sp. HY2-MNA-CIBAN-0224. The sequence continues at coordinate 42,532 of NZ_JBEOPQ010000023.1, forward strand.
GCGCATCCCTTCAACCGATTGGCGTGCGGCCAGTTGCAGCCCGGCAATCAGGTTCTGGATTTCGTTGGTCGCGCCTGCGGTGCGCTGCGCCAGGGAGCGGACTTCTTCGGCGACCACGGCAAAGCCACGGCCCATCTCGCCCGCACGGGCAGCTTCAATGGCGGCGTTGAGTGCCAGCAGGTTGGTCTGGTCAGCGATAGAGCGAATCACTGTAAGAACGCCGCCAATGGTGGCTGACTCTTCGGCCAGGCGCTCGACTGTCTGCGCGTTGCCTTGCACTTCGCCCACCAGCGCATGAAGCCCGGTGAGGCTTTGCCCGATCACCAACTGCCCTTGCGCCACGGCGGCGCCTGCACTGCGGCTGGCGTCGGCGGCCTGGCTGGCATCGCCGGCCACTTGGGAAATGGTCGCCTCCAGCTCACCCAGGGCGTCGCGAATTTGCGCGGTGTCACCGGCCTGACGCTCGGCACCGCCGTGCAAATCGGTGCTCAGTTGCGCCAAGGTCTGGCTACTGCCCGCGACTTGCTCGGCGTTCAGGCGGATGGTGCCCACCAGGTTCACCAGATAAGCCCGCAGGCGATTCAGTGAAGCCTCGATGTCATGCAGTTCGCGGTTGGTTTTGCCCAATTGAATGTCGCGGCTGAAGTCGCCTTCGGCCCACGTCGAGAGCATTGGCGCCAGATAGGTCAGCACCCGTGCCAGCTTGCGTTGCAGGGTGTCGATCAACAGCGCAATCAGCAGGATCAGGCCAATCATCAGGCCTTGCATGAGCCGCACTTCGTCTTGAATCTGCCCGTGCTGGGCGCGGACCACCGGCTCCAGTTCGGCGATGGCGTGTTGCACGGCGTCGAGTTTGCGGTGCGTGGTGGTGCTCAACTGGGTGCGTTGTTCGATCTGCGTCTGGGTGCGTTTAAGCTCGGCCGGGTAGCGGCTCAGGAGGTTGTTCAGCTCACGCTTGAGGTTGACCCCGGCATCTTCGGTCTGAGTGCTCTGGTTGGCTTCGAGGCCCATCATTGCGGCGAAATCGTCATTGCCCGAAGTGCTTTTGCTGCTCACGCCAAGCAGGGGCAAGGCGTCGATTTGCTGCGCCTGGGCCTGGATGCTGGCCAGTTCGCGTTCTACATCACCGGCCAACTCACTGCGCCCGCTGCTGACCAGTTTGTCGCGGTTCAACGACAGCTTGGCCAAGTGCAGCGCGGCGGTCATCAGCGGCGGTAAATAGTGCGGCGCTTCTGGGGTATTGGCTTCGCTGGCGTATTGGCTGAGTTGTTCGAGGTTGGCGGCCAGTTCGCGCTCGGCTTGCAGCAACAAGGCTTGTGGGTCGCCGGCCAGTTTGCCCGCTGCCAGCAACTCGATATTGCTGAAGCTATTGAGGTTCTCAAGGCTGGGGCGCACGGTCTCGGCCAGCGCCGGTGGCAGCGGGGCAAGCTGACTTTGGAGTGTCTCCAGGGCGCTGTTGGCTTCGCTCAAACGCACCGCATCGCCACTGGCCAAGTAGTCTTCGATGTTGCGGGCGACCTGGTTTTGAAAATGCTGCGACAGGCTCAAATAGCGCTCCATCAACAGGTACGGGCGTTCCAGCGCCTGTTGCGACCACCATAAAGTAGCGCCCAGCGCGAGGCACACGGCGACCAGCAACAGGGTGTTGAGGTTGGTTAGCAGCTTCAGACGCATAAGAGATTCTGCCTACTACGCAGTGAGAAGCGGCTGAAGTTATTGCATTTAAGTTACAGCGATATGACGAGCCGGCCTGGCTCGGCACAAATAGTGGCGATTAGCCTTTATCGGGTGAAGCGTTGCACCTGATTGCGCCCATTGTTCTTTGCGAAGTACAGCGCCTCATCGGCTTGTGACGCCATTTTCAGGCTGTCGGACTCGCCGTGCAGTTGCACCACCCCTGCACTGAATGAGCACCACAGATCGTTGGGATGGGCCGGGTAATGGATTTCGCAGAAGCGCTGGCGAATCAGGTTGAGCACGTTGTAGGCCGACTCTTGATCGGTGTCGGGCATGACAATCGCAAACTCTTCACCGCCATAGCGGCCAATAAAGTCGGTCTTGCGCAGGCGCTGCTTGAGGTACAGCGCGAGGCTCTTGATGACGCGGTCGCCCATGGGGTGGCCGTAGCAGTCGTTGACCCGTTTGAAGTGGTCAAGGTCGAGCATCGCAAAACTCAAGGGGCGATTTTCACGGCGGGCGCGGAAGGTGCAGTCTTCGAGCAGTTGCAGGATGTGTGTGTGGTTAAACAGGCCGGTCAGGCTGTCGCGGACCATGCGCGCTTTTAAATGCCGGGCCCGGGCGGCGCGGTTGCGCACGGTGGTGATGAGGTGACGGGGCTGGATGGGCTTGGTCAAAAAATCATCACCGCCCTCGCTCATCGCATCGAGCTGTTTGTCCATGTCGTCTTCGGCTGACAGGTAAATGATCGGCACGCTGACGTAGCGATCATTGTGGCGAATGACTTTGGCCAGCTCGGTGCCGGTGCAGGTCGGCATGTACATGTCGAGGATGATCAGGTCGGGTTGAAAGTCCGCCAGCTCGGCCATGGTTTGAATTGGCTCGGTCAGCGTGCGGGTGATGATCCCGGCGCTGTTGAGCAGGCGTTCGGTGTGCAGCGCCTGCGCCCGCGAGTCGTCGATGATCAGCACTTTATACGGTTCGTACTGCGCCACGCAGGTCAGCACCTCGATCTTCTCCATCAGGCTGGAGACTTCGAGCGTGCCGGTCAAAAACGCTTGCCCACCGGCGCGCACGGCGGCCAGGCGGGTGGGGGTGTCGGTTTCATGCTGGCTGAAGAACAGCAGTGGCAGCTTTTGTTCAAGCCCGACCTGGACCTCTTCGGCCAACGCCAGGCCCTGGCTGGGGCCAGCGAAATCGACTTCCATCACGATGGCCGCCGGGTGGCGCTCGATCATGGCCTGACGAAAGGCGCCGGGGCTGTCAAAGGCCACGGCACTGAGTTCAAAAAACTCCAATTGCGTGCTCAGGCGCTGAGCGCGTTCATGGTCTTGCAGGAGGATGTAGATCGGTTTGCGCAGCGGCGGCAGGGCGGTGTGCCCGAGTTGATCGCCGTGGCGCAGGCCGGTGCGCGACAAGCGTTGCATCAGCCGGTTGAGTTCGGTGATCAGCGGGCTGCTCAGTCGGCCGCGATTGTCGGCCACCTGTTGCAGCACCGCGTCGGTGGCCTGTGACAGTTCGCGGTGCTCGGGCTGGTCGAAGCGCTCGGCAAAGCGCAACAGGCGCAGGTTGGCTTCGCTGAACTCAGCGAGGCCTGCGGGTGACCATTCCTGAGTCTGCATGCGCTGCCAAATTTCAAGAATCTGACGGGCTTGGTGCGTAACGCGCTGGGCGAAGTGGTACTTCAGGCGTTCGTGGCTGAGGTCTTCTTGCTCGGTCATATCCTGGCTGCTGGGTAAGGGGCATGCTGGGGTCGAGTAATGGCTCTATGCTAGCACCTAGTGTTGGCTTGAACCGGCCTTACCTTGAAATTAACTCGCCCACACCGATATTAGCCATTGACCGCCCTTGCGTAGGCGTGGCTGCATGCATGTTTTATAGTGCCGGGCCGACCAGGCCCTGCGGTGTCGGCACTTAGCCTAGCCGTGATTAAAAATCGTGCAACAAGGCACGATGAGGTAGGGTTGTGGTCGAACTGTTGAATCAAGCATCTGAAAGGACATAGCCATGCTGGACTGGAAAAAACGAGAGGGCGACAGCGCCCGCGAGTCGGTCAAGGATACCCAAGCAAAGCCGCGTGGCTATTTCAAAAGTATTCTGCTGAGCCGCTCGATTGCCATGCTGGTCGGCATTTATGTGGTGGTGTGCCTGGGCCTCGGCTGGTACTGGAGCCGCGAACCTGACCTGTTCCCGGTGCAGCAAAATGCACAGTTGGCGGCTGAAAAAAGCGGCCAGAAAATGGTTCCGGGCTCCACCACCGTAGAAACCCTGAAAACCGTAGCCGGGACCTTGCTTAACAAGCCGGGAGGCTACTTGTCCAACGACCGCTTCCCGCCGGGTGTCTTGCTGGACAACATTCCGAGCTGGGAATACGGCGTGCTGGTGCAGGTGCGTGACCTGACCCGTGCCCTGCGTAAAGACTTCGCCCGTTCGCAATCACAGTCTGCCGAAGACGCCGATCTGGCCAAGGCCGAGCCTCGTTTCAACTTCGACAACAAGAGCTGGATGCTGCCTTCCAGTGAGTCGGAGTACCAGGAAGGCATCAACTCCCTGAGCCGTTATCAGGCGCGCTTGTCTGACCCGGATCAGAAAAACGCCTTGTTCTATGCCCGTGCCGACAACCTCAACAACTGGTTGGGTGATGTGGGAACGCGTCTGGGTTCGCTGTCGCAGCGCCTGTCGGCCAGTGTTGGTCGGGTCAAACTGAACACCACGCTGAAAACCGAAAGCCTGCTGCCGGGCCAGGTGCCTGTGGTGGACGAAGAAATCGTTGAAACCCCATGGCTGCAAATCGACAACGTGTTCTACGAAGCCCGTGGTCAGGCGTGGGCCTTGTCCCACCTGCTGCGCGCCATCGAAGTTGATTTCGCCGATGTACTGGCTAAAAAGAACGCCACGGTCAGCGTACGGCAGATCATTCGTGAGCTGGAGGCCGCCCAAGAGCCGGTCTGGAGCCCGATGATTCTCAATGGCAGCGGCTTCGGTATTCTGGCTAACCACTCGCTGGTCATGGCCAACTACATCTCGCGGGCGAACGCGGCGGTCATGGACCTTCGTCAATTGCTGTCGCAGGGCTAAAAGATGGCAATCTCCACTTTAGAGGCCGCGCACCGTGCGGCCTCTGATGTCGAACAGGTGGTCTGGGTGGACCGCGACGACCACGTGCTGGGCGCTTTGCCCCGGTATGAATTGCGCGAGCGCAGCCTGATCGGGCGTGGCACGTTCATCCTGTTGTTCAATTCGGCGGGCGAGCTATGTGTGCATCAACGCACCCTCAGCAAGGCACTGTATCCGGGCTTTTGGGACGTGGCGGCGGGCGGCATGGTCGGCGCGAACGAGACCTACGAAGAGTCGGCCGCCCGTGAATTGGCCGAAGAATTGGGCGTGAGCGGCATTGAGCTGACGGCCCACGAACGCTTCTACTTTGAGGCTCCGCAAAACCACCTGTGGTGCGGGGTGTTTTCCGGGGTCTGGGACGGCCCTTTGCAGGTGCAGCCCGAAGAAGTCCAGCAAGCCTTGTTCATGCCGGTGGCCGAGGCTTTGCGCCTCAGTGAGCAGCAGCCCTTTTGCCCGGATTCGCTGGATGCCCTAAGGCGTTATCTGGCGCAACCGTCTTCTTTGTAGTCGCTGCCGAAGGCTGCGATTGGCTGCGCAGCGGCCCGCTTCTCATGATCGCGCGATAAGGTGCTTCGGCTCTTATCGCAGCCTTCGGCAGCGACTACAGGGGGAGTGTCAATTTTTACGCCAATTGGCTATTGGGCCTCGGCGAATTTGTCGTTACACTGCGCGACCTTTTCAGGCTCAGGTGCTTTTGCGCTTGAGTTGCGCTGCCCCTGCCAGAGTGGGGCTTCGCGGTCGGTACACCTTGGCGCAAGCGCGTCATGCACCGGCCAATTTTTTGTCCTCCATATGAGGATTGCCGGTGGCCAAAAAAGCCGCATCCTTCGCCGCCCTGGGTGGCCTGGTATTTTCCACCGACGCAGGTCGTCACTGTCCAGACTGTCGTCAGCCAGTAGACGCCTGTACCTGCAAACAAACCCTGATCCCTGCCGGTGATGGCATTGCCCGCGTGCGCCGCGAAAGCAAAGGCCGCGGCGGCAAGACGGTGACGACCATCACGGGCGTACCGTTAGCCGAAGACGCACTTAAGGAGCTGGCCACCACGTTGAAAAAACGCTGTGGCACAGGCGGTGCGTTGAAAGACGGCATCATCGAGATCCAGGGCGACCACGTTGAGCTGTTGATGGCCGAACTGGTCAAGCACGGTTTCAAAGCCAAGAAGTCCGGCGGCTAGCAGCCTCTGTCAAAACCACCGCGTCGTTGTCTTGCTGCCTGAAAAAGGCCCGGCAAGGGCGGCTGCCATGGTTTTCACAGAGCCTGTTATTGCGGGTTTCTAAACTCGGCGCTGTTGTCAGGGTCTACCCTGAGCAGACTAATCGTCATTTTTACTCATTAGACTGCGCCGACCTGGTCACAGGTTTGGCTACTTGACTTATATATAGGGGACTTCGATGTCCGTACGACGCACACGCAAAGACGATGGCAGCCAATGGACAGTTGCGGATAGCCGCAGTGTTTACGGGATTCGCCATTGGGGGGCCGGGTATTTCGCGATCAATGAAGCCGGTCGCGTAGAAGTCCGTCCGAACGGCCCGAACAGCTCGCCCATCGATCTGTACGAGCAAGTCGACGAACTGCGCCAAAGTGGCTTGTCCTTGCCATTGCTGGTGCGTTTTCCAGATATTTTGCAGGACCGTGTACGCCAGTTGACCGGTGCTTTTGATGCCAACATCGAGCGCCTGGAATACCAGAGCCAGTACACCGCGTTGTACCCGATCAAGGTGAACCAGCAAGAAGCTGTGATCGAGAACATCATCGCTACCCAAAACGTTTCGATTGGCCTTGAAGCCGGCTCCAAGCCAGAGCTGCTGGCCGTGCTGGCGCTGGCCCCGAAAGGCGGCACCATCGTCTGCAACGGTTACAAAGACCGTGAGTTCATTCGCCTGGCCTTGATGGGCCAGAAGCTCGGCCACAACGTGTTCATCGTGATCGAGAAAGAGTCCGAAGTGGACCTGGTGATCGAAGAAGCGGCCTCGCTCAAGGTCAAGCCACAGGTCGGCTTGCGCGTGCGTCTGTCGTCGCTGGCGTCGAGCAAATGGGCTGACACCGGTGGTGAAAAATCCAAATTCGGCTTGTCGGCTGCGCAGTTGCTGTCGGTGGTTGAACGGTTCCGTGGCGCCGGTCTGGACCAAGGCATTCGCCTGCTGCACTTCCATATGGGTTCGCAGATCGCCAACCTGGCCGACTACCAGCACGGCTTCAAAGAAGCGATCCGTTACTACGGCGAACTGCGCAACCTCGGCCTGCCGGTTGACCACATCGACGTGGGCGGCGGTCTGGGCGTTGACTACGACGGCACGCACTCGCGTAACGCCAGCTCGATCAACTACGACATGGACGACTACGCCGGTGTTGTGGTCGGCATGCTCAAAGAGTTCTGCGACGCACAAGGCCTGCCGCACCCGCACATCTTCTCTGAAAGCGGCCGTTCGCTGACGGCGCACCACGCCATGCTGGTGGTGCAAGTGACCGACGTTGAGAAGCACAACGACGACGTGCCAGAAATCGAAAACAAAGAAAGCCTGCCCGAGACCGTGCAGTGGCTGGTGGACCTGCTGGGCCCGACCGACATTGAAATGGTCACCGAAACCTACTGGCGCGCCACGCACTACATGAGCGACGTGGCCGCCCAGTACGCTGACGGCAAAATCACCTTGTCGGAAAAAGCCTTGGCCGAGCAGTGCTACTTTGCTGTGTGCCGTCGCCTGCACAACTCGTTGAAAGCGCGTCAGCGTTCGCACCGCCAGGTGCTCGACGAACTCAACGACAAGCTGGCCGACAAATACATCTGCAACTTCTCGGTGTTCCAGAGCCTGCCGGACACCTGGGCGATTGGCCAGGTCCTGCCGATTCTGCCGCTGCATCGCCTGGACGAAGAACCGCTGCGCCGCGCCGTGCTGCAAGACCTGACCTGCGACTCCGACGGCAAGATCAAGCAATACGTCGACGAGCAGAGCATCGAAACCAGCCTGCCGGTTCACGCGCTCAACGAAGGTGAAGACTACCTGCTGGGTATCTTCTTGGTGGGTGCTTACCAGGAAATCCTCGGCGACATGCACAACCTGTTCGGTGACACCGACTCGGTGAACATCTACCAGAAGGCCGATGGCAGCGTGTACCACGCCGGTATCGAGACCCACGACACCATCGAAGACATGCTGCGCTACGTGCACTTGTCGCCCGAGGAGTTGATGACTCACTACCGCGACAAAGTGGCCAGCGCCAAGATCAGCGTCAAAGAGCGCACCCAGTTCCTCGACGCCTTGCGTCTGGGCCTGACGCGTTCGTCTTACTTGTCTTCGTAAGACTCAACTGACCCGTAGGAGCGAGCTCGTCTCGCGATCTTTTGACCCTTTAAAAGATCGCGAGGCAAGCTCGCTCCTACAGGGATGTCACGGGGTAAACCAGCGGATTCGCGTGGCGTACAGCCCCAAAATCCCGCTGCGCAGCACCATAAACAGTAAGAAACTTATCCACAGCCCGTGGTTGCCATCGCCTTGCAAGGCCAAGGCAACGGGGAAGGCAATGGCCACGCTCAACAGCATCGCATTGCGCATTTCACGCGCGCGGGTAGCGCCGATAAACAGCCCGTCCAGCAAATAACTCCACACCGCAATCAGTGGCAAAACGGCCAGGTACGGCAAGTACTGGAAGGCGGTTTCGCGCACGCTGGCAATGTCGGTTTGCATCTCGACAAACCAGTGCCCGCCCAGCAAAAACAGCAGCGCAAACAGTGCGCTGGCGAGTAACGACCAACCACACGCAACCACCATCGACCGGCGTAACGCCGTGCGATCACGGGCGCCGATGGCATGCCCGCACAAGGCTTCGACCGCGTGGGCCAGGCCGTCCAGGGCGTGGGCCGTCAACAGCAAACCATTGAGCAGCAGCGCATTGGCCGCCACGGTGGCGTCACCCAAGCGGGCGCCTTGCACGGTGATGGCGAAAAACACCGATTGCAGCAGCAAACTGCGGATAAAAATATCGCGGTTAACCCCTAGCAGCGGTTTCCAGTTTTGCCAGACGCGCAGCGCGCCCCAGGCCATTTTGCCCGGATATGCCCGCAGTGCGCCGCGTGTGAGCCACAGGCCGAGCAGGGCGCCGCTCCATTCGGCAATCACTGAGGCCCGCGCTGAACCGACCACGCCCCAGTCCAGGCCGAGAACAAACCACAGGTTGAGGGCGATGTTCATCAGGTTGGTGGTGAGCAAAATCGCCAGCGGCGCCCGGGCGTTTTGTGCCCCCAAAAACCAGCCCACCAGCGCATAACTGGCCAAGGAGGCGGGTAGGCCAAACAGCCGGTTGTGAAAGAACGCCAGGGTCATGTCATGCAGCTCGGGCGAAGGCTGCATCACACTCAACGCCACGCGGCTGAACGGGAGTGCAATGGCCGCCAGAAACAGCGAAAGTCCCAGTCCCAGCAGCAACCCTTGCACAAGGATTTGCCGCAACGCGGTGCCATCCCCGCGCCCGGCCGCTTGTGCGGCAAAGCCCGTGGTGCCCATGCGCAGAAAGCCCATCATCCAGGCCAGATAGATATACAGGCTGGCGCCCACCGCCACCGCGCCCAATTGATGCGCATGGGGCAAATGGCCAATCACCGTGCTGTCGACCAGCGCCACCAGCGGCACAGAAATATTCGACAAAATCATCGGCGCAGCCAGCGCCCACACCCGGCGATGGGTCGGACGGTCGCGCCAGTCGGCTAACAGAAAAGACATGCAGGCTCCTTTGAGGACCGGCATTGTAGAGCGAATGTTTACTCGGGCGGGTTTTGATTCACAACCTGTGGGAGCCGGGCTTGCCCGCGATTGGGGCGACGAGGGGCGTCAGGCAGATCGAGTTGTTGGCATCGCGAGCAAGCCCGCTCCCACAGAGTGGGCGTCGCGAACCAATTTCGTATTCCCCGGTCAATCTGACCAGCGCGTCTGCCGTTCGCGTCACGCTGTTATATAGTCGCCCCTTCACTGCCACGACAATGAGTACACCATGCTTAACAAAGGACTGTTTCTGGCTTGCGCGCTGGCGCTGCTCAGTGCTTGCGATTCTTCTTCATCCGGCAAGCCCGAGACGCCCAAACCTGCCGCCGTCACGCAGGCCGCCAAGCCGGTGCAAGACCCCAAGGTGCTGGCCGAGCGCTTTGCCGGGCGTGAGTTAAACGTGGTGGATGTCTCTGAAGTGCAGCTGGACGGTGCCAGCACGCTGTCGGTGAGTTTCTCGGTGCCGCTGGATCCCAAGCAAAACTTCGCTGAAAAACTGCACCTGGTCGATGCCAGGACCGGCAAGGTCGATGGTGCCTGGGAGCTGTCGGATAACCTGATGGAACTGCACCTGCGCCATCTTGAGCCGCAGCGCAAATTGATCCTCACCGTCGACCCCGGTTTGCGTGCCGTCACCGAGGCGACGCTGGCCGCCGAGTACATCAGCCGTCTGGAAACCCGTGACCTGCAACCCACCGTCGGCTTTGCCAGCCGCGGTAACTTGCTGCCGACCCGACTGGCCGAAGGGTTGCCGGTGATCGCGCTGAATGTCGACAAGGTCGACGTTGAGTTCTTCCGCGTCAAACCCGAATCCCTGCCTGCCTTTCTCAGCCAATGGGGCCGCAACAGCAGCCTGCAAAGCTATGAAGCCAAAGACCTGTTGAGCATGGCCGATCTGGTCTACGGCGGGCGCTTTGACCTGAACCCGGCCCGCAACACTCGCGAAACCTTGATTTTGCCCACCTCGGGGATCAAGCCGTTGCAGCAGCCGGGCGTGTACCTGGCGGTGATGACCGCGTCCGGCAGCTACAACTATTCGACCCCGGCCACCTTGTTCACCCTCAGTGACATCGGCCTTTCCGTACACCGTTATCAGAAGCGTCTGGATGTGTTCACCCAAGCGCTGGAGGGCGGCAGTGCCTTGGCCAATGTGGATCTGGAGTTGCTCGACGGCAAAGGCAAAATGCTCGCCCAAGGCAAAACCGATAAACAAGGCCACGCCGAGCTGGCCTTGCCGCCCAAGGCCGAAGTGCTGCTGGCGCGTCAGGGCGATCAGACCAGCTTGCTGCGCTTGAATACGGCGGCGCTGGATTTGGCCGAGTTCGACATCGCTGGCCCGCAGGCGCACCCGCTGCAATTTTTTGTGTTTGGCCCGCGTGACCTGTACCGCCCCGGCGAAACCGTGCTGCTCAATGCTTTGCTGCGTGATCGCGACGGCAAGCCGGTCAAGCCGCAACCGGTCAGCGTAGAAGTACGTCGCCCGGACGAGCAAGTCAGCCGCAAGTTCGTCTGGGAGCCAGATGCCTCGGGCTTTTACCAGTATTCGCTGGCACTGGCAGGCGAGGCGCCGACCGGGCGCTGGCAGTTGGTGTTCGACCTGGGCGACGGCAAGCCGCAGTTGTATGAATTTTCGGTCGAAGACTTCTTGCCGGAGCGCATGGCGCTGGAGCTCAAAGGCAGTGACACGCCGCTACGTCCTGAGCAAAACCCTGAGATTCAGGTCACGGGGCGTTACCTGTATGGCGCCCCTGCAGCGGGCAACCGTTTGAGCGGCCAAGTGTACGTGCGGCCCCTGCGCGAGGCAGTCAGCGCATTGCCGGGTTATCAATTCGGCTCTGTCACCGAAAACGAGTTGACCCAGGACCTGGAGCTGGACGAAAGCGTGCTCAACGCTGATGGCAAAGAAACCCTCACCATTGATAGCCAGTGGAGCGAAGCCAAGTCGCCGTTGCAGGTGATTGTGCAGGCCAGCTTGCAAGAGTCCGGTGGCCGCCCGATCACCCGACGTCTGGTGCAGCCGGTCTGGCCAGCCGATCGCTTGCCGGGGCTTCGCGGGTTATTTGACGGGACTGAAACCGATGGCGATGGCCCGGCCGAATTCGAGCTGTTGGTAGCGGACACTCAGGGCAACAAGCTGGCGGCTGAAAACCTCAAGGTGCGCTTGGTGCGCGAGCGGCGTGACTACTACTGGAACTACTCGGACAGCGACGGCTGGAGCTATCACTACAACGAGAAGTTTCTGAACCTCAACGAAGAAACGGTCAGCGTAAAAGCCGGAGAAACCGCCAAGGTCAGCTTCCCGGTGGAGTGGGGCCCGTACCGTGTCGAGGTCGAAGACCCGCAAACCGGGTTGGTCAGCAGCGTGCGCTTCTGGGCCGGTTACCGTGCCCAGGACAACGCCGAAGGCGGCGCCGTGCGCCCGGATCAGGTCAAGCTGGCGCTGGACAAGGCCGCGTACCGCGATGGCGATACCGCCAAAGTCACGGTCACGCCGCCCGCTGCGGGCAAAGGTTATCTGCTGGTCGAAGGCAGTGACGGGCCGTTGTGGTGGGAAGAAATCGAAGTGCCGGCTGAAGGCAAAACCTTCGACATCAAACTCGACCCGACGTGGGCGCGCCACGATTTGTATGTCAGCGCGCTGGTGATTCGTCCCGGTGAGCGTAAAACCAATATCACCCCAAAACGTGCCGTGGGCGTGTTGCACCTGCCGCTTGACCGAACCCAGCGCAAGTTGGCGCTGACCCTCGATGCGCCTGAAAAAATGCGTCCCAAACAACCGCTGACGGTGAAAATTCAGGCTAAAAACGCCGACGGCAGTATTCCCCAGCAAGCCCATGTATTGCTGGCAGCGGTGGACGTCGGGGTGCTGAACATTACCGATTACCCGACTCCGGATCCGTACGCCAGCCTGTTTGGGCGTAAGGCCTATGGCGCCGACCAACTGGATATTTACGGGCAACTGATCGAAGCCGGGCAGGGCCGTCTGGCCAGCCTCGCATTTGGCGGGGACGCGGCCTTGGCCAAAGGCGGTAAACGCCCGGCCACCAGCGTGAATATCGTCGCGTTGCAAAGTGCACCTGTCACTCTGAATGCGCAGGGCGAAGGCGAAGTCAGCGTCAACATCCCGGACTTCAACGGCGAACTGCGCTTGATGGCGCAAGCCTGGACCGATGATCGCTACGGCATGGCCCAGGCCAAAACCGTGGTCGCTGCACCCTTGGTGGCCGAGTTGGCCGCACCGCGCTTTTTGGCCGGGGGTGACGAGACCCGCTTGGCGCTGGACCTGTCCAACCTGACCGACAAACCGCAAAAACTGAACGTCACCCTCAACGCTGACGGCCAGCTCAACCTGCTGGGTGAGGCCACGCAAAACGTCACGCTGAGCCCTGGCCAGCGCAGTACGTTGCAGATCCCGGTCAAGGCGCTGGGCGGTTTTGGTACGGGCGTAGTCAAGGTCACGGTGAGTGGTCTGGACCTGCCGGGTGAAACCCTGGCGCCGTTCAGCCGCGAATGGACGTTGGGCGTGCGCCCGGCGTACCCGGCGTTGCTCAAGCATTATCGGGCGGCGCTCACGGACCAACCGTGGAGCCTGCCAGAAGGTGAGTTGCAGGCCTTTGAACCGGCCGGGCGCGAAGCCTTGCTGAGCCTGTCGAGTCGCCCGCCGTTGAACCTGGGCGAACAGATTCGTGCGCTCAAGGCGTACCCGTATGGCTGCTCCGAGCAAACCACCAGCGGCTTGTACCCGGCGCTGTACGCTGACGCGGCGTTGCTCAAACGCCTGGGCTTGGAAGGTGAGCCGGACGCCGAGCGCACCCGCAAAATTGAGCTGGGGATCGAGCGCCTGCTGGGCATGCAGCGCTACAACGGCAGCTTTGGCCTGTGGGGCGCAGACGGGCAGGAAGAGTATTGGCTGACCGCTTACATCACCGACTTCCTGTTGCGCGCCCGTGATCAGGGCTACGCCGTACCGGCCGATGCGTTGAAAAAAGCCAACGAGCGGCTGCTGCGGTATGTGCAAGAGCGCAACCTGATCGAAGCCGACTACAGCGACAACCTCGACCACACCCGCTTTGCCGTGCAGGCCTATGCGGCGCTGGTTCTGGCCCGCAGCCAGCAGGCGCCGCTGGGCGCATTGCGCAGCATCTTCGAGCGCCGCAGCGATGCGCGTTCAGGCTTGCCGCTGGTGCAACTGTCGATTGCCTTGCAGAAGATGGGCGATCAGCCGCGTGCCGATCAGGCGTTGTTGGCCGGGCTGGCGGCCAAGCGCAAAGACAATCAATGGCTGGGCGATTACGGCAGCCCGCTGCGTGATCAGGCGCTGATTGTGGCGCTGCTGGAAGAGAACAACCTGATGAGCGGCCAACGTGAGCAGCGTGTGTTTGAGTTGTCAGATTCGTTAGCAGCCAGCCGTTGGTTGTCGACTCAGGAGCGTAACTCGCTGTTCCTGGCCGGGCGTGATCTGTTGAGTAAGCCAGAAGCCAAGTGGTCGGCGCAGCTCACCAGCGGCGAGCAAACCCGCGAGCTGAATAACCAGCAATCGGGCCTCAAGCTTGACGGGCTATTGCTGACGCAGCCGCTGACGTTGCGCAACGAAGGCAGCGACGCGGTGTATCAACAGCTGACGATTTCGGGTTATCCACAGCAGGCTCCGGCGGCGGGAGGCGAGAACATGAGCATTCGCCGCGATTACCTGGGCATGAATGGCGAGCCGCTGAACATCAAGGCCCTGAAGAGCGGTGATCTGGTGTTGGTGCACGTGGCGGTCACGGCCAAGCAGGCGGTGCCGGATGCGTTGGTCGTCGATTTGCTGCCTGCGGGGCTTGAACTGGAAAACCAGAACCTGGGGCAGAGTGCGGCCAGCCTTGAAAATGCCAGCACCGAGGTCAAGCAATGGCGCGACGCGATGCAATACGCCAGCGTGCAGCATCAGGAGTACCGCGATGACCGTTACGTCGCGGCGGTCAAACTGGACGGCTATGGCACCACGCACCTGCTGTATCTGGCGCGTGCCGTGACGCCGGGCACCTATCGCGTACCGCCGCCGCAAGTGGAGTCGATGTACCGGCCCAACTGGCAGGCCGTGGGCGAAAGCCCCGGCGAGATGGTGATCAAGGCCCGCTAATCCAACCCCCTGTAGGAGCGAGCTTGCCTCGCGATCTTTTGATGTTTAAAAGATCGCGAGGCCACGGCGTCAGTTAATAATCCAGCTCAACACCCACAGCCCCAGCAGCAGCCAGATTACGCCGCCGATAATTGAGGCGCGCATAAAGGCGCGCACGGCGTTGTACAAAAACAGCAGCCCGAGCACCAGCACGGCGATGCTGACGATGGAGGTGTCCATGCCCAAGGCGCGGGCCATGCCGTCGATAAAGTTGCTGCCCGCTTGAGTGATCATGGTGAACAGGCCGCTCAAGCTTTCGACGATCCAGCGAACGACAGTGCCCAACCACAGGCCCAGATTTCCAATAAAGCTTTCGACGTGCATGGGGATGTCCCGATCAATAAGATGGCCACTGTGCCAGAGATACCCCTTAGGCAACCAGACCAGGTGCAAAGTTGCGTAATGAGTAATGCTTAAAAAGATCGTGCTGTGGAGCACCTGCGGGCTGTTGCTGGCGGTTGCAGTGCTGTGGCTGGCCGACCGGCTGTGGCCCTTGCCGTTGCCCAAGGATGACTTGGCCCGCGTGGTCTTGGCCGAGGACGGCACGCCGCTGTGGCGCTTTGCCGATGCCAATGGCGTATGGCGTTACCCCGTGCAAACGGACGAGGTGTCGCCGTATTACCTTGAGGCGTTGCTGACCTACGAAGACCGCTGGTTTTATCAGCATCCGGGGGTTAACCCGCTGGCCTTGGGCCGGGCGGCCTGGCAAAACCTCAGTGGCGGACGAGTGCTGTCGGGGGGCAGCACCTTGTCGATGCAGGTCGCCCGTTTGCTCGATCCTCATGAACGCACGTTGCCCGGCAAGTTGCGCCAGTTGTGGCGTACGGCGCAGTTGGAGTGGCACCTGTCCAAGGCCGAGATCTTGAACCTGTACCTCAATCGCGCACCCTTTGGCGGGACGTTAAATGGGGTGGCGGCGGCCAGTTGGGCGTATTTGGGCAAGTCGCCGCAGCAACTCACGCGCTCCGAAGCTGCGCTACTGGCCGTGTTGCCGCAAGCGCCGAGTCGCCTGCGGCCTGACCGTCATCCCGAGCGGGCGCAAGTGGCACGGGACAAGGTGTTGCGGCGTCTGGCCGAGTATCAAGTTTGGCCGCAAGGGGCTGTGGATGAAGCGCTGGAGGAGCCGCTGTTGCTCGCCCCGCGACTGGAGCCGAGCCTGGCGCCGTTGCTGGCGCGGCGCTTGAATCGCCCGAACAGCCCGCCGCTGATCCGCACTACCCTGGACGCCAACCTGCAACGCCGCCTCGAAGACTTGCTGTTGGGCTGGCGGGCACGACTGCCCGAGCACACCTCGGCGGCGATTCTGGTGGTTGAAACAGACACCATGGCCGTGCGTGCCTACCTCGGCTCGGTGGACATCAACGATGCGCGGCGCTTTGGCCATGTCGACATGATCAGCGCCTTGCGTTCGCCGGGTTCGACCCTCAAGCCTTTTTTGTACGGCATGGCGATGGATGCCGGGCTGATTCATTCCGAGTCGCTGCTGCAAGACGTGCCGCGCCGTTACGGCGATTACCGCCCGGGCAATTTCTCGATGGGCTTTAGCGGGCCGGTGTCGGCCAGTTCGGCGTTGGCGTTGTCGCTTAACTTGCCAGCGGTGCAACTGCTTGAAGCCTACGGGCCGAAACGTTTTGCGGCCGACCTGCGCAATGGCGGCGTGCCGTTGAGTTTGCCTGCGTTGGCAGAGCCCAATCTGGCGTTGATTCTGGGCGGGGCCGGCAGCCGTCTGGAAGATTTGGTCAGCGGTTACAGCGCGCTGGCGCGGGGTGGCAAAAGCGCCAACCTGCGCCTGCAACCGCAGGATGAACTGGTCGAGCGGCGCATGCTGTCGCCGGGTTCGGCATGGATTATCCGACGCATCTTGAGCGGCCAGGCACGGCCCGACCGCGACCCGACCGCCGAGTTGGTGCAGCGGCCCAGCCTGGCGTGGAAGACCGGCACCAGTTATGGCTTTCGCGATGCGCTGGCCATTGGGGTGGGGCCGCGCTATTTGATCGGAGTGTGGATCGGTCGCCCGGACGGTACGCCGGTGCCGGGGCAGTTTGGTCTGGCCTCGGCGGCGCCGCTGATGCTGCAAGTGCACGATGTGCTGAGCAACCGCGACAGCCAGCGCGGCATCGTCGCGCCGGTGCAGCCCGTGCCGGGCAGCGTGGGCGTGGCGGCGATTTGTTGGCCGTTGGGCCAGCCGTTGAGCAAGAGCGACCCCAATTGCCGCCGCCAGCGCTTTGCCTGGACGCTGGATAACACCACGCCGCCGACTTTGCTGGCGGCGGATCAGCCGTTGGGCGTGGGCTTGCGCGAAACCCTGTGGGTCGATGGGCAAGGGCAACGCGTTAGCCCGCAGTGCCCTGGAGCGCAGCAACGCGACGTGGCGTTGTGGCCTGCGCCGCTGGAGCCGTGGCTGCCCCGGGTGGAACGGCGTGAGGCGCGCTTGCCGCCTGCCTCGACGCACTGCCCGCCACCGGCATTGAACTCGGTCACAGCGTTGTCGATTGTCGGCGTGCGTGAGGGGGACCGGTTGCGGCGCCCGGCCGCGAGCCAGGCGTCATTGCGCCTTACGCTGACTGCGCTGGGCGGTGATGGTCGGCGCTGGTGGTTCCTCAATGGCACCCCGCTGGGCGACAGCGGCCATCAAGAAGCGCTCAACACCACCCTTGAACAGCCAGGGCGCTATGAGCTGAGCGTCCTCGACGAAAGCGGGCAAACTGCACGAGTTGAATTCAGCGTCGTGGAGTAGGCCTCCCGGCTTGCAAATTTTTGAAAGATCAAAAGATCGCGAGGCGAGCTCGCTCCTACAGTTGTATTGCGTACGCCCGTAGCAGTTGACGAGCTTTGCGAGGCTACGTCCGGGCGCGCAGCGGCCGTAATAAGAGCCAAGATCAAAAGATCGCGAGCAAGCTCGCTCCTACAGTGAATTGGGGTTATCACTTTAGTGAGTGGGGTGATTTTTTTTGGTGAACGTGTTGATTTTTATGATTTTTAGTCTGCGCGAGGGCGCTGGTTATATAAGGGCTTAATACCAAGTAGTGAGTTGTTCAATACCCGCTCCGGCGTTGTGATGGAAGCCACGGATGAACGTATCTCTGACGTTAGAGCAGGGAGCCTTCGAACTCTGGCTAAGCAGGTGCAAGGGAATAATCATGAACACTCAACTGTGGTTAAAAACAAGTACAGCCCTTTTGTTAGTGATGACCGTCAGCCTGGCCGGCTGCCATAGCGGCGGTGGCGGTTCTAAAAGTCATGTTGAAGCCAGTACGCCCGATGCCGGTACGGGCGGCGCGGGTTCCGGCGGTGGTGATGGTACTGGTGGAGGTAGTAACGGTGGCGGTAACAACGGCGGTGGCGACGGCAGCGGCAATAACGGCGGCGGCAGCAACGGCGGTGGTAACAACGGTGGTGGCAGCAACGGCGGTGGTAACAACGGTGGTGGCAACAATGGAGGCGGCAATAACGGCGGCGGGAACAACGGCGCCGGCAACACGCCCCTGGTCACCGGGCAAGTTATCAGCCAGGTGAGCGGCGCTGTCGGCGGTGTCGGTTCGACTGTCAGCGACTTGGGCAACACCCTGACAACGGTGCCTGTGGTGGGCGTGGCAGGCGGGTTGGTGACCAACACCGGTAATGCGGTGACGTCCATCACCGACGGCCTGGACAAAGGCCTGGGCACGATTGGTACGGATAAAAACTCACTGGGCATCACTGTCGCTGGCGCAACCAATGCTGTGTCTGATATCGGCAAAGGGGTGTCCTCACTGGGCCAGGGCGTGAGCGGGGTGATCAATAACACACCGATCAGCCAGATCCCGATCGTGGGCGGCGTTGCGGGTAACGTCACGGATGCTACCGGCGGCCTGGTGAATAAAGTCGGGACCACGGTCACCATGCTCGGCAATACGTTGACCACCAATGTCACCAGCGGGCAATTGGGCCAAGTGACCGGCGGGGTCAATGACAAGGTGCTGGTGCCGGTGATTTCGCTGGCAGAAAAAACCACCGGGCAAATCGGCACAGCCACAGGGTTGGGCGCACCGGTTGACGGCCTGCTGAACAAAGTCGGTGGAGTGGTGGCCGGCGTCGGCAACAAAGTGACCGGCGTGGGCGATCAAAATCCGGTCACCAATCTGGTCGGTGGGGCGTTGGTCGGTGTCGGCGGTGTGGCTGACAAGGCGGGCGGTTATGTGAACCCTGCGGCTGGAACAGGCACCGGGACCAGTACAGGCACCAGCACAGGTATTGGGGGATTGCTGGGTGGCGTAACAGGTGCCGTTGGCGGTGCTGGTTCAGGCACCGGTACGGGCGCAGGCGGTGCAGTGAGCGGTCTGGTGGGCGGTGTTGCCGGCACGGTCGGCGGGGTGGTTAATACCGTCACCGGAGCGGGCGCTGGTACAGGCGGTGTGGGCGGCTTGCTGGGTGGCGGAGTGGGTGCGGTGGTGGGCGTAGGCGCCGGTGTCGGGGTGGGAGCAGGTACTTCGTCCTCAGGGGCGGGTGTCGGTGCCGGAGCGGGTGCCGCTGCAGGTGCTGGGGCGGGAGCGGGTGCAAGTTCGGGAACTGGCCTGGTCACAGGTTTGGTTGGAGGCGTGGTGGGCGGGCTGGGTAATTTGGGCAAGAAAAACTGACGAAATTGCACCTGGCCGGTTCGACGGCCATACCTACAACGCCTACGCTTGGTTGAGACGAGGGATTGTCATGAATCCCTCGTCTTTTTTTTGTATCCAGGTTGTAGGACTGCTGTTTGGACAGCGTCATTGCGTAATGGCGCGTCCAGGCCATTAAGCCGCTGTTGTTGACCATGGAGTGTCATATGCGAACTTATGTCCCGTTCTTGTTATTGGCCTTGGCCCCGTGCGTGGGTGCCGAACCTCTTCCACGCTACCTCAACAGCAACGAAACCCTGCAGTCGCTGCCCGCGCCCAACTTGCCGGTGGATGCCTATCGCCCGCAAACACCTGCGTTGAAGCTGCCCAAACCGGCCGCGACCGACGCCCAGCCCTTGATGATGAGCACCCGCCTGACCATCCGCAAATTGCAGATCGAGGGCGGCACGGTGTACCCGCTGCAAGAGCTGGGCGCCGCCTATAAATCGCTGCTGGGGCATGAAATTACCCTCAGTGAGCTGATTGAAGCGACGCGCACCATCACCCAGCGCTACCAAACCGATGGGTACTTGTTGTCGTACGCGTTTTTGCCGCCGCAGAACTTTGATCAGGGCCTGGTGCGGGTGGTGCTGGTCGAAGGGTATATCCGCGATTATCAGGTGGAGGGAGATGTCGGGCGGGTCAAAGGCTTTATTGATGAGCTGGTCGACAAACTCAAGGGTGAGCGCCCGCTGACCCGTAAAACCTTTGACCGCTATGCCACGCTGATGAGCCGTATTCCGGGGGTGACATTGCAGGCGCAAGTGCCGCCGCCGGGCACCACCGATGGGGCGGCGACGCTGCACGTTACGGCCAGCCGCAAACCCTTCACCACCGGCATGAACCTCGTCGAAGGCAGCCGCGACAGTACCCAGGCCTTGTTCAGCGTCAACAGCAACTCGCAAACCGCCATGGCCGAGCAGTTGACCGTGAGCGGGCTGTTCCCGCCGGGGCACGACAAAGAACACTACTACCGCATTTATTACAGCCAGTATCTGAACGCCGAAGGCACTCAGTTGAGCCTCTATGGCACGCGTTATCGCAGTGACCCGGCCACTAGCATTGCGACCAGTGACGGTTTTGAACTCAAGCCCCACCGCGAAAATGACCGCTTTTCGGTCGGCGTCAGCCACCCGCTGATCGTTGCGCCTGACCAATGGTTAAGCGTTGCGGGCCGTTTATACGGGGTGAACGATAAAACCGATTACGACATCGTCGGTTATTCGCAAACCATCAGCGAAAAAACCAATGTACGGGCTTTGGCGGTTGAAGGGGATTGGCGCAAGTCCACGGGCCAACAATTGCGTATTCTCAGCGCAGGGTTATATCAAGGGATTAATGGGTTGGGGGCCAAGACGGAAAGTAACTTGACCGGCAATCACTATGATCTGGATTTCTTTCGCTTGCGTGTGTCAGGTGTTAAAAGTGATACGTTTTTCGACAATTGGCAGGGCGTAGTATCGGGTGCTTTGTATTGGAGTGACGATACG
The DNA here is from genome assembly GCF_040310285.1 of Pseudomonas sp. HY2-MNA-CIBAN-0224. Lineage (NCBI taxonomy): Bacteria > Pseudomonadati > Pseudomonadota > Gammaproteobacteria > Pseudomonadales > Pseudomonadaceae > Pseudomonas > Pseudomonas sp. HY2-MNA-CIBAN-0224. Next base: position 63,374 of record NZ_JBEOPQ010000023.1, read on the forward strand.
TTGGCGGACAGTGAACGTGCCGTATTTGGCGGTCAAAATTTTGGCCGGGGTTATCCCGATGATCAAGCGTCGGGTGATAAGGGGTGGGGTGTGGCGTATGAACTCAACTACAGTTTCAATCGCGACGGTGAGTGGGTGAAACTGTTACAGCCTTATGCTGTATTGGATAAGGCGAAAACCTGGTTTAACGAACTTCCGCTTAAAGGTTCTGATATGTCATCTGCTGCTGTCGGGCTGCGTTTTGGCGATAAGCGTTATTACAATATATCGCTGGAAGTGGCCAAGCCCATGTCGGATATGGCGTTGGACAGTTTTAACCGTCGGCCGCGTTATACCTTGAGTTTTAGTTATCAGTTATAAGGATGTGCTTGTCTTGCGATCTTTAAACAATCAAAAGATCGCGAGGCAAGCTCGCTCCTACAGTAGTAGGTGGGGTTATGGGCGGACGGAGTAAAGTTTGGAGACGGGGAATAAGTAATTGAGGGTGTGGATCAACCGGTCGTGATAGATCGGTTTGCGGAACAAGTCCAGGACTTGCAAACGCAATAAGTCGCTGACATTGTCCATGTCGGCATGGCCGGAAATAACAATCACGGGCAAGTGTTGTCGAGCGGTGTGATTTCGCAGGCGCTGGATTAATGCAATGCCGCTTTCTTCGGGCATGCGCAGGTCCGTGATGACCAAGGCAATGTCCGGGTGAACGGTCAACTGCCGAAGGGCGAGTGAGACTGAGGTTGCCGTAAAGCAACAAAAGCCCTCGCCCTCCAGCAGTTCGGCCAGCTCCAGCAGAGCGTCCTCTTCGTCGTCTACCAAGAGAAGCTGTTGGCGTTTAGATCGGCTGTTCATGGGATTAAGCAGGTTTGGTGACAGCGTCTTTAATCGTCGTAAACATGGCACTGATTGCGCCTGATATTGGCGTGACGAAGGCCGCTAAAACGATAGCGACCATCGCCGCAATAATGGCGTACTCAATACCCGAAGCACCCTCTGTACGTTGGGAAAACAACTTGGCTTGTCGTGTCAGAAACACAGTGGCCGGAACATAGAGTTTCAGAACAGTTGTTGAAAACATCTGATCTCTCCTGAGAGCGCCGCAATGACAGCAGTTTGTCCATACCTTGAAACAGCCTTTGAATTAACCGGCTGGTTTAGTCACCGCCGTTTGAATAGTGGTAAACATGGCCTTGATTTGAGTAGAAATAGGCGTCACAAAGGCAGCGAGAGCAATCGCAACCATGGCGGCAATAATGGCGTATTCAATACCCGACGCCCCTTCAGTGCGCTTTGTAAATTGCTTGATATGGTGCGCCACGAAGAGTTGGGTCGGAACATAGACTTTCAGGACAGTATTGGTAAACATCTGATTTCTCCTGGGTGCACCAAAGAGGGCACTTCGCAGCAAGGGGACGACGTAATTACTATTTGCCATCACAGCATTGGCAAGAAAAGGGAATCCATCAACTGTTAAAAAGCACTAATGCAAAAGTATTAATCCAAAAGTGTCCATGTGAAAGTTACGGTAAATCAAGGTCTTCGGCGGCACTCTATTTTTTTTGAGTTGCCTAATGGCATTTTGCTTTGTGTGCGCTACTTTCAAATAGCGAAATGGTCGCAATAATAATGCCTGTCATAGCGACCGATAAGCGAATGGATTTCCTGATGTGCAGTACAGAGTGGCAAAGGGAGTGTGTTAATGAATAACCGACGCAGTTTGATCCTGGCCGCGCTCTTGTTTATCGGTGCCATTGCCGCGGGTTTTTGGGGTTTGGTGATCACCCGCCAGCAGCCGGTTGCGCAGGTACCGGTAACTCAGGTCGTTGAGCAGAGTGTCGCCACGGTTGAAGACCAGACGCGCAAACCTGTGGTGGTGCTGGTACGCGATGTCGCCCCGCATGTGGCCTTGACGGTCGACGATGTGACCCTAGAAAAATTGCACACGGCGCCCCCAGGCAGTTTTGCCTCGGTTGATCAGGTGGTAGGGCGTGCCCCGTGGCGCAGTTTGAGCGCGGGTACCTGGCTGAATGAACAAAGCTTTGAAGTCGGAGGGCCGCTGGCGCGGATGATTCGCCCGGATGAGCGCGCACTGGCGGTGGCCATTGATGAAGTGATCGGCGCCAGCGGTCAGTTGTCTCCCGACGATTATGTAGACGTGTTGTTGTCCCTGCGCGAGGACCAGTCCAACCCGCAGCAGTCGGCGCAAGTGGTAGTGCCGGCCGTGCGGGTGTTGAGCGTGGGGGATGAGGTGGGGCAGAGCAGCGACGGTCAGTCAACCAAGGCGGCGCTGAGTGCCGACGAAGCCCTCAAGCAAGTGCAGCGCCGGGCCACGGCACGCTCGGCCGTGCTGGCCGTTCCCGCGCCGCTGCTCAGCCAACTGATGCTCGCAGCCCAGGCGGGCACCTTGCGCCTGGCCGTGCGCAGCGCTAAGGAAGATCGCTTGAGCAAGTACTGGGCGGGTGAGCAAGACGCCCCAGGCAAGCTGGAGAACGCCCGACGCGACCTTTATCAGTTCAACCAATTGGCCTTTACCGGCCCGGCAAAAGTCGCCCCGGTGGCGAACCCTGGCGGCGGCGTCGTTCCGCGTGCGCGGGGCATCGAAATTATTCGCGGCAACCAAACGGCCCAACAGCCTGCTCAATAAAAAAAGCCTGATCTGCAAGGAAGACCCTATGAGCCATCGTTGCGTAGCGCTGTACAAACGAGCTGTCTGGACTCTGGTTCTAAGCAGCTTGCCTTTTGAAATGGCCTTGGCCGCGCCCTCCAATTGCTCAGCGCTTGGGCAATTGCCAGCGGTGCTGGAAGTGGGGCAAGGCATCCAGCAAGCACTGGATTCGCCGGTTGCCATTACGCGCATTGCTGTCGGTGATCCGGGCATTGCCGATGTGCATGCCAACGGCACCAACGCCTTTTTGCTCACCGGTGTTGCGCCGGGCACCACCAGCTTGATGGTCTGGACCGCCTGTTCGAAAACCCCGCGCCAGAGCATGGTGTTCGTCAAGGGCAAGGCCACCCAAAGCTTTACCAGCGCCTCCGTGTCGCCCTCAGAAGACCCGGCGTTGCTCAGCCAGGTGCAAACCGACATTCGCTTTGTCGAGGTCAGCCGGACCAAGCTGCAGGAAGCCAGCACGTCTATCTTTGGTCAGGGCAGCAACTTTCTGTTTGGTTCTCCGAACTCATTCATCACCAACGCTGAAAACATCATCACCGGCGGCCCGGTCGCCAACAGCAAAAACTTCAACATTGGTTTTGGCGGTGGTCGGGTTCGCGCCTTGATCAATGCGCTGGAGGGCAGCGGTTTTGCCTACACCCTGGCGCGGCCGAGCCTGGTGTCATTGAGCGGGCAAAGTGCGACCTTTCTGGCGGGCGGCGAAGTACCGATCCCAGTGCCGAGCAGCGGCAGCGATAACGTGTCGATCGAGTACAAGGAGTTTGGTATTCGCCTCACGCTGACCCCGACCGTGGTCGGCAACAACCGCATCCTGCTCAAGGTCGCACCGGAAGTCAGCGAGCTGGATTACACCAACGCGGTTAACATCGCCGGGACCCTGGTGCCGGGGCTCAACGTGCGCCGTACCGACACCAGCATCTCGCTGGCCGATGGCGAAAGTTTTGTCATCAGCGGCTTGATCAGTACGCGCAACACCTCGCAGGTGAACAAATTCCCGGGGCTGGGTGACGTGCCGATTCTGGGGGCGTTTTTCCGCGATTCGAACATCAGCCGCGAAGAAAAAGAGCTGCTGATGATCGTGACCCCGCATCTGGTTCAACCCTTGGCTGCCAATGCGCCCCTGCCGAGCATGCCGGGCGAAAAACTGCGCAATTACGACCCCAACTGGTATCGCTTGTATTTCCTTGAAAACGGCAATTTCAATCGCCGTAGCGGGTTATCCCAATGAGCCAGAGCCTGAGCCAGACGTTTCTCGCGCTGACGCGCAACAACACCGACCTTGAGTGGCTGCAGGGCGCGTTGGCGCCGTTGGGCCAAGTGGTGGGGGCGGGTACCAGCAGCCTCGATGAACTGCTCGCGTTGATTGACGTGACCTTTGCCGGGCTGGTGTTTGTGGGGCTGGATCGGGAGAAAGTGGTGGCCCAGTGCGCGTTGATCGAAGGCGCGCTGGAGGCCAAGCCAATGCTGGCGATCGTGGCCTTGGGCGATGGCATGGACAACCAGTTGGTGCTCAATGCCATGCGTGCCGGGGCCCGGGATTTTGTCGCTTATGGCTCGCGCTCCAGTGAAGTGGCGGGGCTGGTACGGCGGCTGAGCAAGCGCCTGCCGCCGGTCACGCCGAATACCGAACTGGGCGGCCTCAGCGTGTTGTTCAGCGCGCAATGTAACGCCGATGGCGCGCTGCTGGCCAGCCACCTGGCGCTGGTGGTGCAAAAGAGCGGGCAGAAAACCCTGTTTCTGGATTTGGGCATTCCCCGTGGCGACGGCCTGGCGCTGTTGGGCCTTGAAAGCTCGTTCTTTTTTGGCGATGCGCTGCGCCATCTTCGGCGCCTGGACAGCACCTTGATCGACAGTGCGTTCACCAAAACCCCGGACGGCTTGCGGGTGTTGGCCCACAGCAACGCCGATGAGCCTCTGGAGCACACCAGCGCCGCCGAGTTGTACATGTTGCTCAGTGCCTTGCGTCAGCACTTTCAGCACATTGTGGTGAACCTCACCGGTCAGCCGGATAGCGAGGCGTTGCGCACGTTCGTGACCCACTGCGACAAGTTGCTCTGGTACGTCGATCAGAACGTGCTCGATTGCCGCCGCAACCTGGACGTACTCAACCTCTGGCGCAACAAAGGCATGAAGCTCGAACACACGGGGCTGGTCGTCGACCGCTGCCTGCGGGGGATTGCTCCGGATGTCGATGCCTTGGCCAAGAGTTTTGATTTACCGGTGCTGGTCTCGTTGCCGCTGAGCGCCGAGTTACGCCTCAATGCGAAAAATCAGGCTGTCACGTTGTTTGAGCTGGGGCCGCGCGAGGCCTTGAGCCAAGGCTTGAAAAAGATCGGTGAACAGTTGGCCAAGCGCTCTGTGGCGTCGGGCAAACCGTCCTCCGTCGCGGACAAATGGCTTAACCGTCTTTGGGGGTCCAAATGACCAAAGAGCAGCTGTTCGGTTCCGGGCTTCACAAAGACGGGCGCGCCGACCACGACGGCCTGAAACTGGTGCTGCACCGTTACATCATCGACGCCATCGAGGAGAGCGGCAAAAACCTGCTGGAAGATTCGCGCCATGCCTTGTCGCAGTTTGTCACCGACCGCGTGGCCGAATACGTATCGCGTTTGCACCTGGCCATTTCGCGCTACGAGATGGAACGTCTGGCCGAGGAAATCGTTGACGAGCTGACGGGGTTCGGGCCGCTGGAAGTGCTGCTGCGCGACAGCGCCGTTACCGAGATTCTGGTCAACGGCCCGCACCATGTGTTTGTTGAACGCGACGGTCTGTTGAGTCACAGCGATTTGCGTTTTATCGACGATCATCACGTCGAGCGTGTGATGCAGCGCATTTTGGCGCCGCTCGGTCGGCGCCTGGATGAGTCGTCACCCATGGTCGATGCACGGCTGCCCGACGGCAGCCGGGTTAACGCAATCATCCCGCCCATAGCGCTGGACGGTCCCTGCCTGTCGATCCGGAAGTTTCGCAAAGACATGCTCAAAAGTAGCGACCTGGTGGCGATGCAAACCATCGATCAGTCGATCTATGAGTTTTTTCAGGAGTCGGTGGGCAAGCGCTGCAACATTTTGATCAGCGGCGGCACCGGCACCGGCAAAACCACGTTGCTGAATATCCTCAGCCAATTGATCAACCCGCACGAGCGCTTGGTCACCATCGAAGACGTGGCCGAATTACAGTTGGGCCACCCCCACGTGGTGCGCCTTGAAACCCGCCCGCCGAATTCCGAAGGGCACGGTGAAGTCAAATCCAGCGACCTGATCCGCAACGCCCTGCGGATGCGTCCGGACCGCATTATCCTCGGCGAGATTCGAGGCGTAGAAGTGCTCGATGTGCTGACGGCGATGAACACCGGTCACGATGGTTCGATGAGTACCGTGCACGCCAACACCGCGCAAGACGCCTTGTTGCGCCTTGAAACCCTGGTGGGTTTGACCGGCCGTACGGTGGCGGAAAAAACCCTGCGCCAGATGATCTGCGCCGCCCTCGACGTGATTATCCAGCTGACCCGTATGTCTGACGGGCGCCGCTGTGTCAGTGAAGTGCTGGAAGTGGTGGGCGTGCGGGACGACGTGTACGTCACCAACACCTTGTTCCGGCTGGACAAACGCACCGGCTTTGGCTTTGTGCGTGAGGCTCTGAACCCGGCAAGCGACAAGTTGCGTCGCGACCCGATTCTGAATGCCAACGGCTGAGGCGCAGATCATGATTCCGACCCTGATACTGTTCGCGATCAGCCTGATGATGTTCATGATGTCGATGAACCTGGTCTACCGCGCCTTGCGCGATCCCACCACCAGCCGCGTGCTGGGCCGCTTGACCGAAGGCCACCCGCAAATGGCGGACAAGGCGCTGGGTGTCGAGTGGCTGGACCGGGCATTTTTGCAGGCGGGGTTGGGGCGTCCTTCGGAGCGTTTGGGGTTGTGGCTGCTGATCTGGGCCGGGGCGGTGGCATTGGCGGCTCTGCTGGGCGGCTGGTTTTTTTTTCTGGTGTTCCTGGTCGCGCCGCCGGTCTGCGTAAAGCTTTTTGTCAGTTGGCGTTACCAGCGTCGCGTCAAGCGCATGGTTGAGCAACTGCCGCAATTGCTCGACCACTGCGTGCGCAGCCTGAAGGCCGGGCGCACCTTGGCCGATGCGGTACTCAATGCCATCGAGGCCTCCCATGACCCGCTCAAAGACAGCATCAGCCGGGTGGCGCGCAACGTGCAGTTGGGCGTGAGTTTGCCCGAGGCGGTGCAGGATTTTGCCGAGCTGTATGAGCGCGATGAATTTCGCATGTTTGCCCTGGGCTTGAAGGTCAACCACCGCTACGGCGGCAACGCTAGGCTCTGTACGTAAACCCAAGAAATACGATTTTCTGTAAAATACACCGCCATTAAAGCCAGGAGGCCAAGATG